>JAOAQY010000040.1 GCA_025210965.1 Tissierellales bacterium | reverse complement strand
TTTTCTTTTGTCTTCGTAAAAGCTATCACAGAGATTATAATGATTCCAGCACTTACTAGATTCAGCGGATTTAAAGTTTCACCTAGAATCACAGTTGCCATAGCTATGGAGAATACTGGAACTAGGTTTATAAATAGTGCAGCGGTGCTAGGGCCTATGTTTTTTATACATAGCTGCTGCGTGGTATAGCCTATGACAGTTGGAAAAATAGACATGTAAGCTATAGCGCCGTAAGCTGATGGAGCTATGCCAGAGAGGCTTTTGTCTACAAATATTTCTTTTAATGCAAAGGGAGAAACTATGATAGTGCACATTAAAAACGAATAAGTTGCAAGTTTTAAAGATGAACTATCTTTTGTGTCTTTTTTTACAAATACACTGTATAGAGACCAAGAAATCGCAGCGCATAGCATAATCAAATCTCCATGGTTAAAATTGCTTGAGAATATTATGCCGATATCCCAATTAGTTATAGTCAAAACGACTCCTATAAATGCGGTCAATATGAAGAATGATCGTTTAAGAGAAAGTTTTTCGCCTAGTATGAAAATGGCAAATATGGCTGTGAAAATGGGCATAGATGCATTTATAACTGATGCATTTGATGCTGTGGTATACTTAAGCGCGTTAAATAGTAGTATGTGATAAAATGTCATACCTATTATTCCAAATTTAAGCGAAACGATTAATTCTCTTCTATCTAATTTCCAATTAGAACCTTCTTTGTAGCACATGTATGGGAAGATGATTATAGAAGCTAGCCCCATTCTCAAAAATGTCATGACAACAGGAGAAAAAGAGCTTACTCCAAGTTTTCCAGCTATAAATGCACCAGCAAATAAAATGGCTGTAAAAACCATTGCTATGTAATACTTATAATGTTCTTTCATATCAGTCATCCTTTCAAAAAATTTTTACTATAAATACAAAAACTTTAACAAAATAAAGTCTATCATAGGGGTATATTGATAACAAGTAAAATCTTGCAATTAAATGACTTTTTCGCAAAAGATTTTGACTTTTCAGACAAAACGAAGTAGACTGAACACAAGAAGTCTTTTGTGGAGAGCTAGGGCATGGCAAAATCTAGTGATGAAAGGAGATGAACTATGTCAGTAGTAGAAGTTTTTGGGGTAATTATTTCAAGTATAGTATTTATTGTTTCAAGTATAGTATGGCATGAATTAGGGCATATTATTGCGCTGATTAGGTGGTCGGAGGATTTGATAATAATTCACATCGGCAAAAAAGATTCATTTCTAAAAGCAGAGCGTAGAGTTGGAAGAGTTTTGATGAAAGTACACAAAGATATGTGTATATTTCCAAGCTATTGCCAGTTTTATAACACAGATATTTCGAAAAAACACAGATTGTACACGATACTCGCAGGTCCATTTATGACACTTTTGTTTATTGTGATTTTGAAAGGTGCTTATTATGAAGCGGATATTTTGTGGTTAAAACAAGGATTGAAAATAGGTATTTTATTTAATTTCTTAGTTTTACTTACAGCTATAATACCTTTTAAGCTAAACTGCGGAGCAGAGTCGGATGCTAAGCGATTTTGGAGTCAATTTTTACAAAAATAATATATTTACCACTGATTGCCGTTTGATACGGCAATATTTTGGTAATTACAAAGAAAACGATTTCATATATAATAAAAATGACTTAAAAATAGAATTGATAAGAATAATAGAGGGGGAGAAATCATGAAAAAAGCAATTGCTTTACTTATGAGTGCTATAGTTGTTGGCGCGACACTTCTTACTGGTTGTGGCGGCGGACAAGATACGGCAAGTAACTCAGAGACACAAGAAAATAAAGATTTAAAACTTACTGTTTATGCAGGTCTAATGGAAGACCATGCTATGTTAGCAGCTAAAGAGTTTGAAAAGGCTACAGGGGTAAAAACAGATGTAGTTCGTATGAGCGGTGGAGAAATCTACGCTAGAATTAAAGCAGAAAAAGAAAACCCATCAGCATCGGTATGGTACGGCGGTGGAGCACTTACATTTATCGCAGCTAAAAATGATGGATTATTAGAAAATTATAAATCACCAGTTGCAGAAAATATTGCAGATAACTTCAAAGATCCAGATGGAGCTTGGACAGGAATTTATTCAGGTTACTTAGGAATTGAAGGAAATAAAAAGTGGTTAGAAGAAAATGGTTTAGAATTACCAAAGACTTGGGATGATTTATTGAAGCCAGAATTTAAAGGCAATATAGTAGTAGCTCATCCAGGTTCATCATCAACAGCTTACAATTTCCTTGCTACAATCGTCCAATTAAAAGGCGAAGAAGAAGGATTCAAATATTTACAGAAATTCAACGGACAAGTGCGTCAATACACTAAGTCTGGTAGTGCGCCAGGTCGTATGGTAGGTATGGGAGAAGCTCCAATTGCACTTGGATTCTTGCATGATGCTATCAAATATCAAGAAGAAGGATACGAAGACATCGTATTTACTGCAGCAGAAGAGGGAACTGGATATGAAATCGGAGCAGTTGGTATCATCAAAGGTGGACCAGATCAAGAAGCTGCTAAAATGTTTGTAGACTGGGCACTTTCTAAGGAAGCTCAAGAGCTTGGTAAAACTGTAGGTTCATTCCAATTCTTGACAAATAAAGAAGCTAACCCACCAGAGCAAGCTATGACTCTTAAAGATACAAAGCTTATAGATTATGACTTTAAGTGGGCTGGAGACAACAGAAGTGAGTTCTTAGAAAGATTTATGGAACTTACAAAGACTACACCACCAACAGAGTAAACTCTCAAATGAGGGCGAAAGTCCTCTCTCATATAACATGCAATAGTGTAGTAATCAAGAGCCTAACGGCTTTTGATTACTACACAAAAACTAAGACATAATATCAAAACAGATAATAGGGCCCGAGGGCCTTAAATTTTTTACCAATTTTAGGAGGAAATCATGAAAACACAAAGACTTAAAGTCAAAAGTGAATTGGCCAACATGAAAAAAGTTACCCAAGATCCGATTCTTTTTTCAACAATTGTGGCTGTTCTGATATTGGTAACGATGTTTATCGTTTTTCCATTAGTAAACATATTAAAAGAAAGTTTTTTGTTTGAAGGAAAGGCATCTATTCATCACTACCAACAAATTTTAAAGCTATCATACAATAGAGATATTATATTTAATACATTGAAACTAGGAGTTACAGTGTCGATTCTTTCGACGATTATAGGATTTGTATTTGCGTATGCAGCGACGTATGTAAAAATGAAGCACAAAAAATTACTAAGTGCGATTGCGATATTACCAATTATTTCACCCCCATTTTTAATAGGTTTATCGGCCATTTTACTATTTGGACGTAGCGGTTTAATAACTAGAGGACTTCTAGGAATGCAAAATGCAGAGATATACGGATTTCACGGATTAGTATTAGTTCAAGTACTTACATTTTTCCCAGTTGCATATTTGATGCTTGTGGGACTTTTAAAACAGATAGACCCATCGGTTGAAGAAGCAGCTAGAGACCTTGGAGCTTCAAGGTGGCAGGTGTTTAAAACAGTTACACTTCCTCTAATGGTGCCAGGTATTGCAAATGCAGGCTTACTAGTATTTATTCAATCAGTAGCAGACTTTGGAAACCCTATGGTAATTGGTGGAAACTATACTACTATGGCGGTACAGATTTACATGCAGGGTATTGGTAGTTTGGACATGAGCGGTGCAACTGCACTTGCTATAATGCTTTTAACTATTTCGGTAGTAGCATTTTTGGTTCAAAAGTTCTACATTGGAAAGAAATCTTATGTTACAGTAACTGGTAAGGTATCTAGAAGTAGAGATTTGATCACAGATCCTAAAATAGTTAAACCACTTCATGCATTTGTAGTTATGGTTAGCTTATTTGTTGGTATGATGTACATACTCGTACCGATAGGATCGTTTGTAAAGCTTTGGGGAGTAAATTACTCATTTACACTCAAGCACTTCAAATACGTATTTGACTTAGGTATAAAGCCAATAGCAGACACTACGTTACTTGCTCTTATAGCAACTCCAATATCTGGTGTACTTTCTATGGTAATCGCATTTTTGATTGCTAGAAAGCGTTTTATTGGTAAAGGTTATTTGGATTTCACAACTATGCTTTCAATAGCTATTCCAGGTACTGTAGTAGGTCTTGGATATGTTATGACTTATAATCAAAAACCAATAGTTCTTACGGGAACAGCGCTTATATTGGTTGTAGCTTTTGTTATTCGTTCGATGCCAGTTGGTATTCGTTCGGGAATTGCATCACTTCAGCAAATTGATCCATCTATAGAGGAAGCGGCAAATGTACTCGGTGCATCTAGCAAGAAGGTATTTACATCGGTTACACTTCCTATGATCAAGCCAGCATTTTTCAGTGGTTTGGTGTATTCTTTCTCTAGAAGTATGACACTTGTAAGTACTATAATATTCTTGGTATCAGCGAGACATAGTTTGCTTACAGTTGCCATCATGAGTCAGATAGATCAGGGCCGAGTTGGGGTAGCTAGTGCTTATTCGACTATACTTATAATAATAGTTGGATCAATGATAGCATTTATGCGCTATTTACTTTCGAAACTTGGTGTAGACAAAGAAGATATTGAAATGTAGGAGGCTACGACGATGAAAAAGGGAATTACAATCAAGAATATGACGAAAATATTCGTTACAAATAAAAATACTCAGGTAAAAGCAGTTGATAACGTAAATTTAGATATAAAACCAGGTGATTTCGTAACACTTTTAGGACCATCGGGTTGTGGAAAGACTACTATTCTTAGAATGGTGGCAGGATTTGAAACACTAACTGAGGGAGAGATTTACATTGGAAAGGAAAACGTAGCTAGTTTGACTCCAGACAAAAGAGATACTGCTCTTGTTTTCCAGAACTATGCACTTTTCCCACATATGAATGTTTACGACAACATAGCATATGGTTTAAAACTTCAAAAATTGCCAAAAGAGCAGATTGATGCTAGAGTTCAAAAGATACTTACTCTTATGAAGATGGAAGATTTTGCAGATCGCGTACCTTCACAAATGTCAGGTGGTCAGCAGCAAAGGGTATCGCTTGCAAGAGCGCTTGTAATGGAGCCAGGAGTACTTTTATTTGATGAGCCACTTTCAAATCTAGATGCTAAGCTTAGAATTCACATGAGAGATGAAATCAGAAAGATTCAAAGAGAAGTCGGAATTACATCTCTATATGTAACACATGACCAATCAGAGGCTATGGGACTTTCTGATAAGGTTGTAATAATGAAAGATGGTGTCATCCAGCAGGTAGGAAGTCCGAGAGATATATACCAAAAACCAGCAAATGCTTTTGTTGCAGGATTTATTGGAAAAGCAAATGTAATAAAAGGTGAGATAGTGAGCAAGGATGCTAGCAAATACGGTGTCAAAGTAGAATCTACGACATACAATGTGGAGTCGGACAAAGAGTATAGCGTAGGCGATGCTGTAGAGATGATAGTTAGACCAGAGAGTATCCATATAGAACAAGATGATTTCAAAGCGATAGTTACAAAGAGTATGTTCATGGGAGAATACCATGAGTATGAAGTGGAATGGAGAGGTCAGACTATTCTTATAAGCCAGTCAAATCCATTTGGAAAGAAAATGTACGATGTTGGCGAATCACTTATGATGGGATTTGATGAAAGAGCAATCCACATTTTATAATTTAAAGGCGTAAAACCCCTATGGCTTTAGCATAGTGGTAGTTCAATTTGAAATATCGACAGAAAAAGAGATTTAAAACTAGTGATTCGATATTAATAATTTGAGATTTATGTTGAATAATAGTCCTTTGAGGGTAAGTCAGAGTAGCATAGATGAACCCTTAAGGACTTTTTTTATAAGGCTAAAGTTTACAAATATTGGATAAAAATTGTTTGAAAAGCTATAAAAGGGGCATATATGTACGGTTAGAGGGAGGTGCATGCGAGATGATGGTGACGACTTGGGATATTATTATCCGGATAATATTTGCAATTATAGTTGGAGGATTTGTTGGATATGAGAGAGAGATGAGAAATAGACCAGCCGGGTTTATTACTCATACACTAGTATGTGTAGGAGCTTGTGT
>JAOAQY010000039.1 GCA_025210965.1 Tissierellales bacterium | reverse complement strand
GAAGAAGTGGATTCACCCTTATAGAGCTCATACTAGTACTTGCAATATTAGCTATATTAGCAGCTATAGCACAGGCGAATTTTGCGCTTATTTTGGAAAATTCGAGATATAAAGCAGATGTTTTGACGGCCAAAAATATTATAAAAGCTACTAGATTACAGCATTTATCTATGGGATTATCACCGGAGGACAATGTAGGAAGAAATGGGCTTACAGAACAATATTTATCTAGTACTGATGTTGAGTTACAGAGTAATCACATTGAATCTTATTATTCTAGTCGCTATGGGACTATTAGAGCGCCGTATGGAAAATTTATGTTGCTCCAATTTTCAGAAGGCAAATTTGTATCGGGGAAGTATGTTCGAGAAAATTTTTATGGGGTAATGTGGATTACAAGACCAACTAGAGAAGGATATTTAGGTGGGAAAATAGTTATGGAGAATGATGAGCAGATATATAATGTCAGTGATGTTTATTGGAGAGATAATGCACCTAGTAGTCTTTGGACTGATAAGCAGTCTGATTATGGCTATAATATTAGCTATTCAGGTTCTACAGCAAGTCAGATGTATTATTATATATTTTTGCAAGTTATAGAGTAAAAAAGTAAGTCAGAAGATTTGAGTTAGTATTTATAATGTAGAAAGCGACTAAGGCTTTTTGTCTTTAAAAAATCCTGCACTTATGACTTGTTTTTCCTTATTATGTTATAATAAAATGATAGAGTATTGAAAGGGGAGGTTGTATGTCATTTATAGTATTCATTCTAGGAACAATAGTGGGCTCCTTTTTAAATGTATGTATTTATAGGATACCTAACGGGGTATCTATAAGTTATCCACCTTCACATTGCTATGCATGTGATACGAAGCTAAAGGCTTTAGATTTGATTCCGTTGCTGAGTTTTGTATTTTTAAGGGGAAGGTGTAGGTATTGTAAAGCAAAATTTTCTGTAAGATACCCAATGATTGAAGCGCTTACTGGTTTACTATTTTTAGGCGTTTTTTGGAAGTTTGATTTGGAATGGGAGACTATTAAGTATCTCATATTTACTTCATATTTGATTGTTGTGACATTCATTGATTTTGATCACATGGTCATAGTTGACTCGACTAATATAGTTGCAGTTGTTCTTGGTTTACCGTTTTTAGTGATTGGAGATCTTAGAGGTAATTTTGTAGAATCGATATTAGGGATTTTACTTGGGGCAGGAATCATTGCTATTATTAGATTTATATCGCGAGGTGGAATGGGAGATGGCGATATATTTTTGATGGGAGTAGTTGGATTTTATTTGGGATATAAAATGTTGCCTTTGCAATTTATGCTTACATTGGTATTTGCGAGTGTTATATCAATACTTCTTATAGTGTTTAAGATAAAATCACGTAAAGACTATATACCGTTTGGTCCATTTATTGCTATTGGAGCGTGGGTTACGCTTATATGGGGGAACGATATTTTAAATTGGTACACAAAATTATTGTTTTAGAGAGGTGACAAGATGTTTGAAAAAAATATAGTTTCAATAGATTTGGGTTCTGAGAATATAAAAATCGTAATAGGTAGCGCTAAGGGTGAAAATATTAAAATATCAGAAATAGCTATGATTGAAACACCATCGAATGCATATTTGAATGGTAAAATAAATGATTTAGATCAGTTGAGAAGTGCTATTAGAAAGCAATTAGATATCATGGGAGTAAAGAAGAGATGGAAGGCTGTATTGACATTAGATAGTGCAGATGTCATTACAAGGGAAGTTGAGCTACCATATTCTAAAGATATAAACTTATCATCTATAGTTAGATTTGAGTTAGAAGATAGCCTTCCCATAATGCTTGATGAATATATAATAGAATCAAAAATACTCGAAACATTTGATGAGGGACCTGTTAAGAAGTATAGGGTTTTGGCAGCTCTTATGCCTAAAGAAATGGCCGATCATTTTTATAAACTAGTTACAGGGCTTAATCTAGAACCATATGTTCTAGATATAAATAGTAATGTAATGTCAAAGGTGATATCAGCGGCTTATACAGTAGGCGAATGGAAACTTGAAGATTTTGGTACGATAGCAGTGGTTGATTTTGGATCTATGAGTACAAATGTAATGGTATTTGATAAGAAGGTAATGAAATTAAATAAATTGATAGATGGAGGTACGGCTCAAGTACTAGAGAGCATAAGCAATACGTTTGGATTAGATTTTGATGGTGCTAGGCAAAAGATGATAGATGACGTACATTTAGATGATTCTGAATCGGAGGAAGTGAGCGCTAATTTGCTTAGCGATGTTGCAAAAGAAGGATTAGAGAAGACTTGTGACCAAATACAAATGGTTTTAAAATATTATATGTCAAGAGAATCAAATAAGGAGTTTGATGGTCTAATCATATATGGTGGAGGAGCAAAACTTCAAGGGATAGATAAGTACATGGAAAATTATTTTAAGATACCACTTATAAATGTAGATATTAATGAGCATGTAAATGTAACTAAAAAAGGACTAAAAATTGATTCTAAAATTTATACAAATGCATTAGGGGCTTTGTTAGGGAGGTAGAATATATGACAGATTTAAACTTTTTTTCGTCCTACCAAAAGAAAGCAAAAAAGGCGAAGCAAGGATTTAAAATTGAGAAAAAAGGAAATGAAACTATACTTTTTGCGGTGCTAGGTGGAGTTACATTGATAATGATATTGGTTTGTCTAGGACAAAGAGTGATGCTTTTTAAGTATGGGTATGATATTGGAAAATTGGAAGAAAAATTAGGTGGAACTACTGAAGCAGAAGTACAGGAAGTAAACCTAATGCAGACAAAATATGACGAACTTAATAAGGAATATGAAGATTTAAAGGGTGTAAAACTTCAAATAGAGAAATTAGAAGTAATAAATGACGAATCATTGAAATCAATATCGGCAGTTATGCCTGATGGAATTTATTTTGACGGTATTACATTTAATTCTGAAGAAAAAGTAATTAAAGGAATAGCTAAAAATAATGCATATATTGCAGAGTTTCAAAATAATCTTAGAAGACTTCCATATTTTAATAAATTATTTGTACCAGAAATTTCAGATTTCAATGGATATTATAAATTTACCATTGAGATTGATGCAGAGGAAGTGAAATAGATGAAACAATTAAAACTACCGAAATTATCATCAGGACGTAAATTGTCAAAAAGAGAAAAAACGTTACTAATTGTAGTTATCTGTTTAACTTTAATATTTGTATTAAATAAGTTTGTTTTGCTACCACAAATGCAACAACTATCTGATTCGAAGATGTTATTAGAACAATATACAGAGAGAAGTGCATCTAATGAGCAAATAAAAGAGTCCAAAACTCAAATAGAGAACAGAATAAAGGTTAGAGAGCAGGAATTAGATGAAATGAAAACATCATACTTTGATAGTGTGGAGCAGGAAGTAGCGATATGGGTTATAAACAACTCTGTACAGGATACTGGGCTTAAACTCAGTGCGCTTACATTTAATAGGGAAAATCCATTTGCTGAAGGAGTAGATGTAGAGTATCTAAGGGTTGAAGTTCCATTTGAAGGAAATTATTTTGATGTGGTAAAATTTGTTGATAATATAAAAAAATACGAAAAAGAAATTATTATTGAGAAATTAGAGGTAACAGTTAACGATAAGAAAAAGATCGAAGGAACTATAGGACTTGGATTTTATTCTCTAGCACATGTAGAGAAAATAATTGAGGGAGAGGTTCAAATAGTTGAATTTAATGAAGAGACTGATCCGTTTAGACCGTTTAGTGCGACAGAAAATGGAGGATTGCTAGAGGTCATTCCAGAAGGTTTTGATATAAATCAGATAGATATAGAACCTATAAAAAGCAAAGTTCTTTTGGAAGATTTTGAAAGAGCTGATGTTAAGGCAGTTATGGGAGATACAACAGGTCGATGTGATTTTGGGCTTGATGCAAATGTTACATCTGGTAGAAATAGCCTTTCTGTAAATTATAATTTTCCACTAGAATCTTTGAATAGAACATTTGTTGTTAATCTAGAAAAAGAGAGAATAGATGTTACTAGAGCAGCAGAGAGCTATCAGTTGAATGTTTATTCTTACGCTGAATCGGATTTAACTATAAAATTGAGATTTTTAGGAGCAGATAATAGAGTTTATGAGAATACACTTGCATCATCAATAGATTGGACAGGATGGAAAACACTAGAAACAAGTATTGAAAGCAAATATTCTATATATCCTATGAGATTGCAGGGAATACAGATTGAACTTGGAGATAGCGCTGTGGGAAGTGGAGAGATATTAATGGATACGCTAGTTGCGGTTCATACACCTCCTAAAGTAGAAGTGACACATCAAGATTTTGACTCTGGAGTTGCAATTTATACAGTGAAGAAAGGTGACACTCTATATTCTATAGCAAAAAGTTTTGGCGGAGATGAGCTCATGATAGAAATGATTAAAGAGGCTAATCATTTAAAGAGCAATCGTATATTTGTAGGTAAAAAGTTGATAATTCCTCCAATTACAATAATTGAGGATGCAAAGAAAGAATTTGAAAAGGCTAATGGAGTAGACGTTGATGTATTAGATGCTCTGTCCGAAAAAACGCCAGAGGATATGTCTTCGACAGAGGCTATAAAGGCATCTCAAGATGTATTAAAAGGCATGGCAGAAAAGATAAATGAAGGTGATGATATAACAACGGATAGAGAAAAACAGCAAGAAGTTATAGAAGGTATTATCACAGATTATATGAAATCTCAAAATAACAACTAGTGATGGGGGAGAATAAATGAAAAAGATATTAAGTACTTTATGTTTGGCATTTTTGATAGTCATAATGACTTCTCCAAATTGGGGAGAGGCAGCTAGCAATATAGATTTGGGTGAGCCAGCACAAAGAGGGGTTGCTATAGGTATTTATTCAGGTGAAAAATATGGAAAAGAAGATGCAAATAGTGAAGATTCTCTTGATGCAGAGGAGAGATTGAAAGGGCTTGACATAATGGAAGAATATGTTAAGTATTTGGAAAAGCAGGGTCAAAGTGTAAGTACTATAGAGTTACAGATGGCGATGGACAAATATGATTCCGAAAAGAGAAAAGAAGATAGTGATTATGAAGGTTACAAAAATATAGTAGATAGATATTTTAAGCTTCAATTTTTAAAGAGTTATGAAGATACTATGGATTCGGAAAAAACAAAAACACCTGAAGAGTTGGGTGAAGAAAATGGTAAAACAGCAGGGGAAAATGCTGGAGAAATAGCTGGTAGAAAAGATGCTAATGATGAAGAAAAAAGTGACTGGGAAGAAGCTATACTTAGTTCAGATAAAATTGAATCCTTATATGATTTAGATAGAGAAAATTCTGATTATAGAATTGCATTTTTGGCAGCTTATAGAAAGGCATTTAAAGAAAAATATCAAGAAACATATAGTAAGGTAAATTATGAAAATTCTTCGGGTGGTTCTAGTGAAACGGAAACAGATTTAGAAAAAAGGGCTAAGGACAAAGGAAAGACTGCTGGAGAGACAGATGGTAAAAAAGCGGGTAGAAAAGATGCAGAAGCCGATGAAGATAGTGATTGGGAAGATTCTATTGAATCGGATGATGATATTGAAGACTTGTACAATTTAGATAGAGAAGTAGATGAGTACAAAGAGGCATTTTTAGAAGCGTACAAAGAGGCATTTAAAACATCTTACCAAGGAACTTATAGCGATGTAAATTATGAAAATTCTTCAGGTGGAACTGAAAGAGAAGAAGATAATGTGAGAACAGATGCATTAGAGTCAGGGGCTATGTTTGGTGAAAATGATGGTTTTAGAGCTGCGATAAAAGATTATCATAGTGGAGAGCAGAGTGATGCTGAAGATGCATTACCTAGAGAATCAGAGATAATCGATAAATTTATGTTAGACAAACAAACGTATGAGTATCGTCTTTATTTTATAAGAAGCTATAAAGAAGCATTTGTAGCTGGATATGAAAAAGGTTTTAGAGATTCTAATATGGATCCTAGAGAAACTGCTTATAACAACGGGTTTGCATTTGGTAGTGATATGGGTGCAAAAGACGGTGTGGCTTCAGGAGCAAATGATTATTTTTCATCGAAATCAAATGATTGGTTGGGAGCTATACAATCAGAAGATTATTTAAAAACGAGATATGAATTGTATAAAGAGATTGATGAATACCAACAAGGTTTTTTAAATGGATATAAAATTAGCTTTCAAATGAGCTATGTAGAGCAGTATACAAAATCTAAAACTGATTTGTACGATGAAAAAACGAAAAGAGCTTATGATGCAGGTTCGGAAGTTGGAAAGCAAAATGGTCAGTATATGGGACAAAATGACTATACGAATGGAAGAGCTAATAATTGGAGAGTTTCCATAGAAACAGATTCTGAAATCATGGCAAAATATAATTTAACTAAAGAATCAGTTGGATATATTAATGATTTTATCTCAGCTTATAAAGAGAATTTTATGAAGAGCTATGCTGAAGCTTACCAAGGTGCTAGTTCAGATGTATTATCTCAAAATGTTGCATTTGTAGAAATGAATGGCTATGGCGGAGAGGTAGTTTATGAAAGCCCAGATGAGTTTAAAGAAGTGTGCACATTAGAAGTTCCAGCAGGAGCCATTCTTAGAAAGACTAGTTTTGCTATAGAAAAAAGAGAATATTTACCATATTATTTTAATAACAAGTACGTACCACTTACAAATGTGTACAATATTACAGTTAGAAATGGCAAGAATTCTTTAGATTTACAAAAACCACTTACGCTTAATTTTAAATACTATGGTCCTATGGATGCTGGTATATATAGAAATGATGGGGGCAAGTGGAATTTTGTAAAAAGTCAAGTTTATAGATCCGAAGAAGATGAGGGATTTATAATCTCTACAAAAATTTCAGATAAAGAGTATTATGGGGCTCAATACGTAGTATTAGTTGATGAAGGATATGTTCAGATTGATGATATAGATGGACATTGGGCAGAAGATGAAATCAATACATTTATTAGAAGAAAATATGTTTCGGGTTATCCAGATCATACATTTAAACCAGACTATAAGGTAACTCGTGCTGAATTTGTTAAAATTCTTGATAATTCTATGAGTTTGACAAAAAACAATGGTAATTATTATGGTAGAGTGAATGTATTTAAAGATGCTATAACTTTTGGTGTATTTGAAGAAAGTATAATGAAAGCTTATTCAGTAGGACTGATTAATGGATATCCCGATGGGACATTTAGACCTAATATGCATATAAGTTACCAAGAGGTCGAATGGATAATGAAAAAAATGCCGGGATTAGATGGATTTAAATGGAAGAAAATTGCTGAAAAGATGCAAGAGGAGGAAGGGATAGCCTCAAATAGTAGTAGAGGAATGAATCAAAAAATCAATAGAGCTGAAGTCATTTATATGTTAAATGACATATTAAACGAAGAGATAGGTGAGTAATATGAAAAATAAGATCAGCGTTTTTATAATAGCAGCATTGATTTTATTTGGTGGAATTAGTTTGGCAACTGGTGATATAAGTCTGGTACTGAATTATGGTTCTGCTGAAACAGATTCTGCGAAAATTACGATAGGTTTTGCATCTGGGAATATTGACGCATATAGAGGTTATAAGGTACAGTTCTCATTGGATGGTGAAAACTGGGAGTCGTATGATATGGTTAGTGACACATGGATTTGGCATCAAGAAGGTATATTTTTGGAGTACTATCCTAATTTTTTCTTGGGTAATACTCAAGGAACAAAACTTATTCGAGCGAAGCTTATTTCACCAGATGGTACAGAGATAAAACTACAATCAAAAATTAAATTTGTACAAAAATCAGGACAAAGTAATGAAGATTTCTTAAAACCAAATGATATGGACGTCTATGATGGTGTTGGAAGTTTTACTAATCCATATTTAGCACATGGCAGTATGGTTAAAATCGACAAGTATTTACCTTCGGCTAAATATATAAAAGTATCTACAGATGGAGCTTGGTCTAAGTGGTATAAAGTAAATGCCGGAAAACCTAGTGTTAATATTAAATTAAGTAATAGTGGGTTAAATGAGGTTTATTTTATAACTAAAGATAAAAATGGCATAGAGAGTAGTGTTCAAACTATTTATTATAAATTGGATCAATCTAAGCCGAAAATAAAGCTTATAACAGAGTATCATGATTTGATAGCAATAGAGGGAGCAATAGAATTTGATATAGGATTTTTTGATGAAGAATCAGATAATATAGAGTATGAAGTGGCTTTATTAGCATATGGAAAAGAGAAGCGCATAAAGGGTAGAACGCCAATATATGAAACTGGGAAGTATACCTATATTACTTTCGATTTAAAAAACCTACCACAAGGGACTTTTAAAATTGAAGTTAGGGCTAAAGATCAGTCAGGAAATGTATTGGTTAGATCTTATGATGTTTATAGCTATTAAATTGATATAATAATTGTGATGAAAGTGCAATATTGTTTAAATACTATTTATGGTATTTTTACGATATTGCACTTTTTATTTAAAAACGCTAATTTATTATATTAAAAAAATTACATAAACGTTAAATATTTAAAAATAGGGTAGATTATCAATAGGAGGCGATAGCTATGAAAAGAGGTCATACTTTAATAGAAGTGATATTATCTATAAGTATTTGGGCTGCTGGCATTTTGCTATTTGTCATGATGTTTTCATTAGGAATCAAAATGATGCAGTCAACAGATCAAAAATTTGAAGCATACACAATTGCTGAAGAAAAATTGATTGAAAATACCAAAACTATTGGTAGAGATGAGAAGAAACTACTAGAGTTGGATGGTAAGAAAGTGAAAGAAGGAAATTATGAGTTCAAATTTTCAATAAAAAATATTGAGGGAGCATCGAAAAGTGTTTATAGAAGGAATCCCGAGCGTTTGGAAACAATACCCGAGAGTGAGTATTGTTCTTTTTATGAAATAGAAGAAACGGTTATGAACGAAAATTATAGAGAAATTGCTAAGATAAAGATGTTTAAATGGGTTCAATCAATATAAGGATGGGATGCAAATGAGAAGAACGGGTGGAGCCATGATACTAGTAATTTTTATGGTGAGTTTATTAACTACACTTGGTATAACGTATCTAAACGCAGCATATATAAATGAAAAAGTAATAGAAATTGGTAACAGAAATGCTTTTAAAGCTGAAAACGAAATTGAATTTATTGAGTATGAAGTATTAAATGAAGTAATAGAAGCCGTAGAAAAAGCAAAAAATGAGTTTGGAATTGAAAAAATGAACGGTGAGTACATTGAAGTTAATAGAAAAATAGAACTTAGTATAGTAAATATAAATTGGATAAGGAGAGAGTCTCTTAGAATGACAGAGATTAAAGAGCCTGCTCATTTTTATGACGTTTATATTGAGTACAATATGATAAAAGGATATCTTGGAGATATGTATTGTAATTTACTATATGAGGAAAAGGAAGGGGTTGTGAAGCTTGTTGATATACAATTGCAGAAAAAGCCATTTGGGGGCGACGTTAATTGAGCTAGTCTGTGTAATTGGAATTTTTGGAATATTGGCAGGGCCAATTCTAAAATGTAGCCTGAATATATTTAGGGTATGGGATAAGGCGATGGTTAGATTAGAACTTCAAACAGAAGCTATCAATCTCGCGAATTTTATCAAGTCAGATATGAAAGATGTTGGGTCCATAGAGAATATTTCGAAAAAAGATTTTGGAAGATATACTTTGAAAGGATATAGATATGTATATGATTATCAATTAATTAATAGAAAATTATTTGTTACTGAAGGAAAGAATACAAAAGAGCCAGATATACTATACAGTAATAGTGTAAATAAGTTTGAATTTATAAAAATTGATAATGAGGTAAAATGGATTGCAGAATTTGAAAAAGAAGGGATAGTGTATGAAGTCGAGACGTGGTTTTACTTTAATTGAATTGATGTGTGTATTGTTTTTAATAGGATTAATTTCAACATGGTTTCTACCTAAAATAACTTCTTTTAGAACATTAGAAGTGAATGCGTTTGGAAGAGAATTGTATCAAGATATTTTAGAAGTGAAAATGCTAAATATTACAGATGATTATATAAAAATGAGAATAGATACTGATCACTATCAAATAGCATCCTCTTTTGGTGAGGAAATAAAAAGAAAACAGATTGATGATAGATTTGTAATTGTCGACAATATAGGAACTCATAGCGGTATAATTATAATATCATTTAACCAATATGGTCATCCAAACTATGCTGGCACTATGTATATATATGATAGGAAAAGAGAGGCAATTTGTTGCATAAGTATCATGCCTTATACGGGCAAAATAAGTTTTTATAGGGAAAATAGTATTGAAAAAAGTCAAATTATATATATCAAAGAAAAAATAAGTGATGATTTAAAATAAATATGATAGAATAGTGTAAATTAG
>JAOAQY010000038.1 GCA_025210965.1 Tissierellales bacterium | reverse complement strand
TTTTAATCAGTTAGCTTTAGTTGGTTTCTTGTTAGATAAAAGTATGATAGAATTAGAAGGTAAGTATTATAAATAGACAAAATGTATGAAGGGGGAACTAAGATGTTAAAAGCAAGTTTAGAAAAAGCAATAAATGAACAAATTACAGCAGAAATGTATTCAGCTTATTTGTACCTTTCTATGGCAGCATATTTTGAGGAGCAAAATCTTCCTGGTTTTGCAAATTGGATGAGAGTACAATTTGAAGAAGAGCAATTCCACGCTATGAAATTCTTTGATTACGTAAATGAGAGAGGTGGAAGAGTTCGTTTAGGAGCTATTGAGCAACCTCAAATCGAGTGGAATGGTCCGATAGACGTATTCGAGGAAACTTATAAACATGAACAGCATGTTACTAGTTTGATAAATAATTTAATGGATTTAGCTATTGAAGAAAGAGATCATGCAATGAAGAGTTTCTTGAACTGGTATATCGATGAACAAGTTGAAGAAGAGGCGAACGTGACATCTCTTTTAGATCAATTAAAATTGATAGATGGAAAAGGACATGGGATGCTTATGTTAGATAGAGAGTTATCTCAAAGATCATTTACTGCACCAACTGAGTAGTGTTTAGAAATTAAACCACCTTATTAATAGGGTGGTTTTTTTATTTTTCACGGGTATAAATGGAGTGCAGGAGAAAGCTTCTATCAAATTATTTCGAGAAAATTCCCTCCTCTATTTAGGAGAGAGATGAATCGAAATGGTTTTAGTCTTTAATAATCTTTTACTAAATATTCGCATGTACAGTTGTTAAAATATTAGCTGCAAATACCCGAAGCGCTTGGTAATTATAGCGACCATGAGGTTGCTACGTCCCAAGAAGCCCCCTCAAAACCTTTTTTATAGGTTTAGTGGAGGAGCATGTCACGAAGGAGGTATGTTATGAGTTTTAAAGTTAGTGATGGATCGCATATAGTAGCACTTTATACAGATGACGAGGCTCTTATAAAAGCTATAGTTGAGTTTTTTGCAGATGGGCTTAGAAAAAATGAAGTTTGTGTGTATGGGGCGTCTAAAGAAACAATAGAAAAAGTTAAATTTGCATTTCAAAGAGAGGGAATAGATGTAAATAAATATATAGAAAAAGAGCAATTATACTTGTTTGATGACAGAGAAGTTTTTTTGTTAAATGGTAAATTCGAACCGAATCATATGTTAAAGTGCCACAAGAATCTTATAAGTGGTTCTTTTAAGAAAGGATTTGAGCGTGCTCGTGTTACGCTTGAGATGACTTGGGTAATCGATGGTGTTCCTGGTGGAGAGGACATTTTAAAGTACGAAGCATTGTCAAATAGCTATTTTAACAATACAGACAGGATAAATGCTATATGTCAGTACAACAATGCAAAATTAAGTGGAAATCAAATTGTAGAATTGATGAAAATACATCCGTCTACTCTTTTAGACCAAGATGTATCAGCTAATCCTTATTTTACAGATCCGAAAGTAGAGGACTATGAATAGAAGGTTTGTAGTGAAATACTGAGAGGAATGATTACATGAATATGGAACTTAAGATAGAGCAATTGGAGAGGGAATTATTAGCTTATAAAAATATAGCAGATAGATTAGGAGATTATACACATCAAATTGCAAAATTGAATCATCGTATAAAAGAAATGTCTCAAAAGGAGAAAACAATTTATGATACTCTAGATGCGGCAGTTATTGTTGTGGATGAAAATGTAGAAGTTATATATAAAAATAATACAGCAGTGGAATTAGAATTAGAATTTAATAAAAGTGATAAGTACTTATTTGGCAGATTACTATATGATATATATTATAATACTTATATTAGGCAAGGGAATAAAGAATTTGAAATAGAAACCAAGGAGAAGACTAAAAAAGTTAGACACTGGCTTGTACAGATAAAGGAATTGTATGAGAATGAATCTAGTATTTATTATGGGCAGCAGGTAATAATATTGACAGAGATAACGAATTATAGAGTACTTATAGAGAGGCTAGCAAAAACTAATGATATGCTTAGTAGAGCTCAATCAAAGCTAGTGGAAAAAGAAAGACAAGAGGGAATAATATCTTTGGCAGCGCAATTAGCTCATGAGGTAAATACACCTCTAGGATATATAAACTCTAATATAGAGACGTTAAAGGAATATTCGGACGTAATGAAAAGTGGAATATATAGATTTGTAAATAGTGAACTGACAGAGGAGCAGATTAAAATAAAAAAATGGCTGGAGAGAGAATCATTTAAAGATATAGCGGAGGATTGTCCAGAGTTATTACAGGATACGTTAGATGGAATAGATCAAATAAGTAAAATTGTAAAAGCTCTTAAAAATTATTCATTTATTGACTTTAAGAAAGAAATTAGACCATATGACATAAATAAAGAAATTCAAAATATGATGAATTTATTTGAAACATCATTTTCACATAATGGAAATTTGACGTGGGATTTAGATGATAATATTAAGCGAAAAGAAGTGAGGAGCACTTATTGGAATCAATCGTTATTTGACAATATAAAGTATATGGCAATGATTTGCAGAGAAATACGTGAATATAATTTAAATATCAAGACTTATCAGAATGATTTAGGGCTCGGTTATGGTTTTATATTGAAACTAGAAAATTCATTTTGTCAATTTGAAGAGGAGGAATTAGAGAAAACTAAGATAATGATAGATGAAAAATTGCACGGAAAAATGGAGATTTATGTGAGAGAACACGAAATGAGAATAAATGTAAATGCTCCATATTAGATATATTGACTCAAGATGATGCCTTATTATAATTCTAATAAGCCCTTTCAAAATCTTTATTTTTGTAGTAGGAGCATGTCACAAGAGTCGGGTGTTTGTAATTCGCGCTACTAAATCCTTCAGAATTATTTTGTCTGGGGGATTTATTTTATTTGGAATATTATCTATTGGAAAAAATTTGAGTTCTAATGTTTCATTTTTGTCAGGGCGTAAATCACCAGAATAATGATAGGTAGTGTAAATAGTTGCAACATTGTAGACTTCGTCACCATTTGGATATTTGTAGTAACTATTTGGTCCGGAGTATACATTAAATAGCTTTAAATCAAATACTTCAATGCCAGCTTCTTCTAAAGCTTCTCTTTTGGCAGTTTCCTCAAGCGTTTCACCAAGTTCAATGCTACCACCTATTATGCCCCAGCAAAGATTGTCACTTCTTTTTTGCAATAATACTTCATTATTTTCACTTAAAACCAATACTCCCGCACCAGCCATGATTAATGGAGCATGTCCGACGTGTTTTCGTAAATCCATTATATAACCCATAAAATAACTCCTTGTTCTGTATTAAAATACTGTATCACAACTAAATTATATTATATAATGAGTAAAAGAAAAAAGGCAAGTATTTGAAAATCAGGAGGATTATATGACTAAAAATCTTTACAAATTAACTTGGCCAATATTTATAGAATTGTTGCTATTCATGTTATTAGGCTTTGTAGATACTTATATGTTAAGCCATTATTCAGATAGGGCTGCAGCGGGAGTTAGCACGTCAAATCAAATCATAATGATGGTTAATATAGTTTTTTCTATAACATCTGGAGGAACTGCAGTATTGACAGCACAATACTTGGGAGCAAAGAAGAGAAAAAAAGCTTCAGAAGTATTTGCCGTATCACTTATAGTAAATTCTATAGTTGGATTATTATTTAGTGTTGGCCTTTATATGGGAGCTGGGTATATAATCGGGAAACTAGGACTCGAAAGCAGTTTATTTTCCCATGCGAAGACTTATCTTATGATTGTTGGTAGTATGAGTTTTGCTCAAGCTATATTTGTAACTATAAGTGCAACAATAAGAAGCCATGGATATACAAAAATTTCTATGAGAACTACACTTGCAATGAATACTTTAAATGCTTTTTTGGATGCAGTATTTATATTTGGATGGTTCAATATGCCAGTGCTAGGAGTCAAAGGTGTTGCAATGGCTACTGCTATTAGTAGGGTTTTAGGAATGCTCATACTTTGGGGCGTGATATTTAGCAAGATAGAACATTTAAGTGTACTAAAAAAAGTAAAACCATTTCCTTGGGATACACTAAAAAATATTTATAAGATAGGTTTTCCGGCTGCGATGGAAGTAATGTCATATGATGTATCTCAGATGGTCATAATATATATTATAGTCAGTTATATGAGTGAGAGTGCTTTGATAGCAAAGACTTATGTGCAAAATATAGTTATGTTTACGTATTTATTTTCAGCAGCAATAGGGCAGGGTTCTGAGATTATTATTGGACACTGCGTTGGTGAGCGAAAATTTGAAGAGGCATATGACTTGGGTATAAAAAGTTTGATAAAGGCGCAAGGATTTACTGTAATTATTTGTTTTGTATTTTATTTAAATAGACATGGGTTGATGAACTTGTTTACAGATGATTTAAATATAATAAAGCTGGGTAGTCAAGTTATAGCTGTGGATTTTGTATTAGAATTGGGTCGAACATTTAATGTTGTCATAATAAATAGCTTAAGAGGTGCAGGTGATACATTATTTCCTGTTGTAATGGCTCTTATATCAATGTGGAGCATAGGCGTAGGGTTAGCCTATGTACTTGGAGTTATATTTAATCTAGGGCTTACAGGAGTTTGGATTGCTTTTGCATGTGATGAATGGTTTAGGGGTTTGAGCATGTATGGTAGATGGAAGAAAAAGAAGTGGATGGCAAAAAGTTTTGCGTGATAGGAGGGATTGTGTTATGAAGAAAATAGCTATAGGCATGATTTTTATAGCGTTATTTTTAACTGGATGTAGTAGTGAAGTGCCACCAGAAGTAAATAGTCAAGAAAGTAATCAAATTACGGAACAAAATACTGAAATTTCAACAGAGATAAGTAAAGATGTTGAAGAGCAAACAAAAAATGAAGTTGGTGAAATTACCAAGACAGATGATGAAAATGTCATTGAGGAAAAAGAAGAGAAAGCAGATTTAGAAGGTGAAAATTATACTGAGGCTATGGTTGGAATAGATTATGAAGATATCGATAGCGACAGTGAGAAACAGGCAGATGAAACTACAAGTAATGTGGATAAAGAAACTAGTGAAAGTGTAGATTATAGTAAACTGTCTCTTTATGAAATTAAGACAGGGATTCCACTTAGTAAAATTGAGTTTCAAAATGCGGGTAAGTTTGTAGGCGGAACGATAACAGATGGTCAAAAGCTCAAAAATATAAAGTGGGGTAATTGGAAAGATTTTGAAAGAATAGCATTTGAGATGAGTGGTGACTCAAAATCCATGCCTCACTATGAAGTGATTATGCCAGAAAATCATGGAGTGATCGTTATTTTGTGGAGTGGAGTGAGAGAAAACAATGCAAAAATTCCTAATTTGAAGTATTCAAAAATAGTAAAAAGTATGGATAAAATTTATCCAGAAGATGATAGCATGATTGGAGTAGGTATAAGTTTAAGTGAATCTAAGGAGATAAGAGTTTTTCAATTGAAGAATCCGAATAGACTTGTAATTGATATAAAGAAATAATATGACAATAAATTAACAAATGGTTGTTTAGAGTAATGGGCTTTTAATAAAGCCCATTTTTTAGCGCTTTTTACATGCTGTATTAGAATACATATATGTGAAATTAATAGAAAATGGGAGAAAAAAAGAGTATAGTGTATTGAAAACGCGTATTGTACAGATATTTGAATGAATTTGAATTTGAAATAGCTTTTTTGGAAGTTTCAAACTATACGCATATATGTTAAACTTCTATCAAAGATTGTTAATAAAATAACAAGGGGTGGTCACTGTGGGAACTGTAAAAAAAGTTATTGAAGGTCAAGAACAAAACGTAGAAATGATGATGAATGATTTAGTGGAAAAAGCAAATGTAGCCAAGAAGCAATTTATGGAATTAGATCAGAAGACAGTAGATGAAATTGTAAAACAAATGGCTTTAGCTGGAATAGATAAACATATGCCTCTTGCTAAATTGGCTGTAGAGGAAACAAAAAGAGGAGTTTATGAAGATAAAATTATAAAAAATATGTTTGCAACAGAGTATATCTACAATAGTATAAAAAATGATAAAACTGTGGGTGTTGTAGAGACAAATGATGAAGAAGCATATCAGGTAGTTGCTGAACCAATAGGCGTTATAGCAGGAGTAACACCTGTTACTAACCCAACATCAACTACTATGTTTAAGGCAATAATAGCTATGAAAACAAGAAATCCTATAATATTCAGTTTTCATCCATCTGCTCAAAAATCATCTTCAGAAGCGGCTAAAGTAGTTAGAGATGCAGCTATAAAAGCAGGAGCACCTAAAAACTGTATACAATGGATTGAGAAACCATCTATAGAAGCGTCAAATGCCCTTATGAAACACGATGGAATAGCATTAATATTGGCTACTGGAGGACCAGGAATGGTTAAAGCAGCTTATTCATCAGGTAAGCCGGCATTAGGCGTTGGTTCTGGTAATGTTCCATGCTATATTCATGAATCAGCAGATTTACATCAAGCTGTAACAGATTTGATTTTGTCTAAAACATTTGACAACGGAATGATTTGTGCTTCAGAGCAAGCTGTTATAATTGATCAGAGCATATATACTGAAGCAACTAAATTGATGAAATACCATAGCTGCTATTTCTTAAGTAAAGCAGAAATAAAAAAAGTTGAAGCTATAGCTATAGATCAAAAGCGTCAGAGTATGGCACCTCAAGTGGTGGGACAGAGTGCTCATGATATTGCAAAAATGGCAGGTGTTGATGTTCCAGAAGATACTAAGATATTGATAGCTGAATTGGATGGAGTTGGAAGTGAATATCCTCTTTCTAGAGAAAAATTAAGTCCAATACTAGCTTGTTATAAAGTGAAAAATAGCAAAGAAGGAATCAAAAGAGCTGTTGAAATGACAGAGTTTGGTGGTCTTGGACATTCAGCAGTAATACATGCTAATGACGATGAGGTTATAGAGAATTTTTCAATTAATTTAAGAACTGGAAGATTGCTTGTAAATGCACCATCTACTCATGGCGCTATTGGAGATTTGTACAATGCAAATATACCATCACTTACACTTGGATGTGGTTCAATGGGCAACAATTCAACTACTGACAATGTATCTGCTATAAATCTTATAAATTTCAAACGCGTAGCCAAAAGGAGAGTAAATATGCAATGGTTTAAGGTACCAGAGAAGATTTATCATGAATTTGGCTCAGTACAATATTTAGCTAAAATGCCAAATGTAGAAAGAGTAATTATAGTAACTGACAGAGTTATGCAAAATTTAGGATATGTAGATAAACTTATATATCATTTAAATAAAAGAATGAATCATGTTGCTATTGAGATATTTAGTGATGTAGAACCAGATCCATCTGTTGAAACTGTGCTAGATGGTGCAGAGATGATGAAGAGATTTAAACCAGATACTATAATTTCTTTAGGTGGTGGATCAGCAATGGATGCTGCTAAAGGAATGTGGTTATTCTACGAATATCCAGATGTTGATTTCAATAGTTTACGATTAAAATTCTTGGATATAAGAAAAAGAGCTTTTAAATTCCCTAAACTTGGACGAAAGGCAAAAATGGTAGCTATTCCAACTACATCAGGAACAGGATCAGAGGTTACAGCATTTACAGTTATAACAGACAAAAAAAATAATGTTAAATACCCATTAGCTGATTATGAATTGACTCCAGATGTTGCTATACTAGATCCAGATTTTGTAATGAGTGTTCCAAAATCAGTTACAGCAGATACCGGACTTGATGTACTTACACATGCTATAGAAGCTTATGTTTCAGTTATGGCAACAGATTTTACAGATGCATTAGCTATAAAGGCGGCTCAGTTGATATTTGATTATCTTCCACGAGCATACAAAAATGGAGATGATAGAGAAGCTAGAGAGAAAGTACACAATGCATCTTGTATGGCAGGTATGGCATTTACGAACGCATTCTTGGGAGTTAATCACTCTATGGCTCATAAATTAGGTGGAGAATTCCATATAGCACATGGTAGAGCAAATGCTATATTATTACCACATATAATTAGATATAATGCAAAAAAACCAACAAAATTTGCATCATTCCCTAAATACAAAGAATTTGTTGCAGATGAGAAATATGCTGAAATAGCAAAAGCATTAGGTCTCAAATTCAAGACTACAAGCGAAGGTGTAGAGGCGTTAGCTAGTGCTATAGAAAATATGATGAAAGAATTGAACGTTCCATTTTCACTCGAAGAAATGGGAGTTGATAAAAAAGAATATATGGAAAGAGTAGATTATCTAGCAGACAGAGCTTTTGAAGATCAATGTACACCAGCGAATCCAAAGTTACCATTGGTTTCAGAGCTAACAGATTTGTACAAGGCAGTATATCCTAAGAGATCCGTACAATAAGACAAATTATAATAAAAATTAAAAATTGTATTGGGTTTATAGAATTAAATACAAAATATGATAGTAAAAATTGCCAAATTTATTTTGGCAATTTTTTATTTTTTTGAAAATGATGTTGTGAATTAAAGTGAATAATTTTAGAGAATAGATATTTAAAATTTAGTAGAGAGTGATTTCGGGTATAAAGAAGAAAGAAGATAAAAGATTGAAAAGAGAGGTTGAGATCATGGGACAAAAGAACTATAAAGGGAAAGCGTTTAAAATAGCTTCTAAATATTTTGTATTTGGTTTTTTATGGATCCTTTTTTCTGATAGGCTTTTAAGCTATTTTGTTAGCGATGCAAGTGTATATCAGAGTGTACAATTATATAAAGGATGGTTCTATATATTAATAACCACTCTTTTATTGTATATTTTTGCAAAAAAAGAATTGAGAGAGGTGCAAAAATGGTTTATAGAGTCAAAGAAAAAAGCTGGAGAGTTAGAGGTATTTAATGAGCAACTTGAAACTAGAATAGAAGAGAGAACAAATGAGCTTAAGAGTATAAATGAAATACTTTTAAAAAATATAAGTGAAAAAGAAAACTTATATAAAGATTTGCAAATAGCACACAACAATTTAGAGAACTATATTAAAAGTTACGAAAAAATGCAGGAAGAGATTATCAAAACAGAACGAATGGCAGCATTAGGCGGAATGGTTGCAGGACTAGCCCATGAGCTTAGTACTCCTATTGGAATAGGAGTGACTGCTAGTAGCTACATGAAAGAGAGTATAAATGAGCTAAATGCAAAAAATGATATTACTGATAAAAATAAAATATCTGATTTAATCAAATCTATTAGCGATGCATATGAACTGCTTGATAGTAATTTAAATAAGTTGGTAGAGTTAGTCGAAAGTGTAAAACAGATATCAGTAGATGGAACTGTCTATGTGAAGCGTAACATAGATTTGAAAAATTACTTGAGGCAGATAATACAGACGCTTAGACCATTGTTTAAAGAAGGGGGGCATAATATAGAACTCGATATAAAATGCTGTGAATCTTGGGACACATATCCAGGAGCGCTAACTCAAATCATAACTAATTTGGTTAGCAATTCAATAATACATGGTTTCGAGAATAGAGACGGCGGAAATATATCACTAAGAGCTGAAGAGGGAGAGAATTTTATTGATATAGAATTTAAAGACGATGGAATTGGAATAGATAATGAAAATTTAAATTATATTTTTGAACCTTTTTATACAACAAAGCAAAACAGAGGTGGAACTGGTTTGGGGTTAAATATAGTTTATAATTTGGTGGTCCAAAAATTCAAAGGTAGTATCAAGTGTGTGAGTAAAATTGATGAAGGAACGACATTTTATATCAGATTGAAAAAAGAGATTTGATATGTAAAAATTGATTTTAAATGAAAATAAAAACTTTGGGTAGAAATAAGGCAGAGGGAGGGATCGGATGAAATCTTCTGCTTTGATAAAAAGATTGCAGTTTAGAATAATGATAGTTATATCTGCAATATTTATAATTATTTTGATATTTAGTGTAAGTATTTTGAAAAAAGAGTTTATGGAAATAATTGAAAATGAAATAGAGTATTATGACGATATAATTGAAATATCTATAGAAAGGGATCTTGCTGAACTTCATGGCATAGCTAGGCATATAGCAAATAGATCAAATGTACTTACTCAGATGGATGATTATCTCAATGAGCAAATAAGCCATTCAGAAGCAATGATAAAAATGGGTTCTGCACTCGACTATTCATTAGAAGTAGATCATAGAGTCAAAAGTATATATTGGTTTGATTGGAAGGGACAAGTGGTAACGAGTTCGGGTGAAAAGTTAAAACCTGATTTGAGAGATAAGCTATATGAAAAGGTAGAGTATAGCAAGATCAGAGGACCATATAAGTTTGACAATAGTGTGAATTTTATAATCTATGAGCCTCTTAAATATAAGGGAAAAGAACTTGGAACGGAGATGATAGTTTACTCTGCACAACCATTTTTGAATACATTAATGGAATTGTCAAATAGGATGAGTGGATGCGAGAAGATCATAATCTGTTCGGAAGAGTCATGTAGTTTAAGCGGCGATAGTATATTAGAAATTGAGCGATTTGGATTTAGAAATGATAACACTCTAATAGTGAGTGATGATGAATTTTTTAAGAGCGATGAATTTGAGATGCTAATTAAGCGAACCAAAGAGGAAATAATAACTGAAAATGGTGAACTCTGGTCATTCAATAAATTAGGTATGGAGTTGTTGGATCATAGATGGAATATTTGGACATCATTTAATAAAGAAAGGATATATGAAAGGGCAGTATATTATATAGGTAGGCTTTTGTTTGTAATTTTGATATTACTCATTTGTGTGGGATTAGGTATAAAGCTTATACTTAAACCTATAATGGGTAAAATTATAATGAATGAAAATGAGCTAGAGAGAACTATAAATGCGAACTTAGAGCAATTAAATGCATCTTGGGAAATTATTCACAAAAACAAAAGTCATATGATTGAAGCGAAAAAACAAAAATCGTTGACTAGATTAGTGCAGGGGCTAGCGCATAAAATTAATACACCAATGGGGATAATATTGACTTCAAATACATTTAACAATGATGGTATAAAATTTCTGAAGGGTAGACTTGATGAAAATAAATTAAAAAAGGAAGATTTAGAATTATATCTAGACGAGATTACAATGTCTATAAATCTAATAGATAGAAATGCAGATACAATAATTGACTTGATAACAAAATTAAAGTATTTATCAGAAGATAAAGCTACAAAAAAAGTTGATATACCACTTGTTGAGACTATAAAGATAATAGCAGAAGGATTGAGTAGAGAGTTAAAGGAAAATAATTTTGAAGTAAATATAGAGTCGGCGAGAGAAATATACTATTACGGCTATACTGAAGATATAGTTCAAGTGCTTACGAATCTAATAATAAACTCTATTCAGCATGGAAAGAATGAAGACAAAAAAAATATAATAAATATTACCATGTATGAAACTGGAGATGAAATAAGCATAAAATATAGAGACAATGGTCTTGGAATTGCTCCAGAAAATTTGGATAAAATATTTGACCCTTATTTTACTACAAACTTTGGAAAGGGAAACGGTGGATTAGGGCTTTATATAGTAGACAATATAGTTAGAAATAATTTTAAGGGCAATATTTCATGCAATAGTGTAGTGGGCGAAAAGACTATTTTTGTGATTTCTTTTATGAAGTGAGGAAAAAATCAGAATATACAGGATAATCAGAATTTAACCACGGATAAAAAACTAATCACACTGTCGAAATGATTGTTTTAGTGTTAACAATTCTTGAATATGTAAAAAAAATGTGATAAGATTAAGGAAATGTTACGGAAATGCAACAATTGATATTTCTGTAACAAAGTTAGTGGGAGCTATAAAAAGCTAGTGATTAAAACTAGTGACTAAAAACTAGCTTTTAAGAAATTATTTGTTAAAAACTCTTGAAAGTATAAGTAAAGAGATTTTATATGGTTTTAAGAATTTTGCGGCAAAAATTCTTAGAGCAGTCACTCGAGGGGGAATATATTAAAAGAAAAAGAGGAGGAATGTTATGGATAACAATTTAAAAAGGCAAGAATCTGTAGGAGGAGTAGCACAGAGAGATTCCTTTGGTAGTAAACTTGGAATCATCATGGCAGCGGCAGGTTCTGCAATCGGGCTTGGAAACATTTGGAAATTCCCGTATATTACAGGTATTTTTGGTGGAGGAGCATTTTTAGTAGTTTATTTAATTTTTATTGCACTTATAGGTGTTGGAGTTATGTTAGCTGAGTTCTTGATTGGTCGTATGGCACAGAAGAATGCAATTGGTTCTTTTAAGGAATTAAAGCCTAATACACCGTGGCAATTAGTTGGTTGGATGGGTGTAGCAGCAGCATTTTTGATTTTGTCTTATTATGGAGTTGTTGCAGGTTGGACACTTAGCTATATATTTAAAGCAGGTGCGAATGCATTCGCGGGATTAACACCTGATGGAATTGGACAATTATTTAATTCTAGTATTTCTCAGGCAGTACAGCCACTTATCTGGCAAGCTGTGTTTATGTTTATAGTAGGATTTGTAGTTATTTCAGGAGTTAAAGATGGAATTGAAAAGTATTCGAAAATATTAATGCCGCTATTATTAGTTATTATTGTTATATTAGATATCAGAGCCGTTACATTACCGGGAGCTATGGAAGGTATCGAATTCTTATTCAAGCCAGACTTTAGCAAGTTAAATGGAGAGGCAATACTGTCAGCACTTGGACATGCGTTCTTCTCACTTAGTTTAGGTATGGGTACTATGATGACTTATGGTTCTTACATTGGAAAGAAAGAAAATCTAGCGACTACAGCAGTACAAGTAAGTGTTATGGATACACTTATTGCGGTTATGGCTGGTGTGGCTATATTCCCAGCAGTATTTGCATTTGGTATTCCAACAAATGCAGGTCCAGGTCTTGTTTTTGTTACATTACCTAACGTATTCCAGCAAATGCCTGGTGGATATTTCTTTAGTATTCTATTCTTTGTACTACTTGCTGTAGCAGCGCTTACTTCGGCGATTTCTATCCTTGAAGTTGTTGTTGCATACTTTACAGAGGATCTTAATATTTCTAGAAAGAAAGCGACAATTATCGCAACTGTATCTATTACTTTGATTGGCACATTGACTTCATTGGCTCAGGGACCGTTTGCAGAAGTAAAGATATTTGGACTTAATTTCTTTGATTTATTTGACTGGATAACAGCGAATTTATTGTTACCACTTGGTGGATTATTTATTTCACTATTTGTAGGTTGGGTCTTATCACCTCAAAAGGTAAAAGACGAACTTTCAAGTGGAGGAAAGTACGAAATACCTTATTTTGGTTTCTTTATGATTGTTACAAAAATCATTGCACCAATTGGTATTGCTATAGTATTCTTAAATGGTATTGGTTTATTGAAAATTTAAGATTAGAAATAAAAAAAAGCTATCAGATTATATCTGATAGCTTTTTTATTTCTTTAATATGCGAAATTTGAAAGTGATTTTAAATTAGATTTTACGCTGATTCGTAGTGTTCAAATGGTTTAATTAAGTAATCAACATTTTCCTTTAGAAATTCTATCTCATTTGGCACAATAGAACTTAAAACTCCATTATTGTATAGAACAATGAAGCCATGTGCTGCAGAAAATAATTTTAGGATAAGTTTATTTGTATCATCATTTGCTATCCTAGGATTATTCTTTTTAGCTTGGTCAATTGTATTAAAAGTAGTTTCAGGGAATTTTAATTTATTGGTAGTATAATCTATGAAGTAACTTTTAAAGTGATTTGATTTAGACGCAAATTGATGATATTTTTGAAAGTAATCTCCAAACATAAGTGCATAGATTTTAGAATGGTCAATTGCGAATGATAGGTATGTGTTTATAAAATTTCTGATATTTTCAAGGGGAGTTTGAGATGGCTGATGTGATTCTTCGAGTAGATTGTATAACATTTCAAATCCGTAATTTTGCATTGCAAATAGCAACTCATCCTTGTTTTCGTAATAATTATATATATTTGTAGCTGTCATATTTAGTGCAGTTGCAACTTTTCTAGCACTTACATCATCAATCCCCTTTTCTACAAGAATATTCAATGCAGCGTTCAAAATGCTTTTTCTATTTTCCATAAATTGTTCTTCTGACATTTTTGTACGTCCCATAAAAACCCTCCATTTCTAAAGAAGATTAAAAAAACTTCTTAAATATAATAACAATATTATAACAAATAAACAGGAGTAAATGGAAGGTGTATAAGATTATATTATCGTATTTTTCAATTATTGTAGCTCAAATGTAAATTTATTATGAACGAAAATTACAATTTTCATCTTCATTTAATGAAAATTGCTCAGAAATACTGTATGATAAAAGAAATGGGTAAATAGATAGTATAAAGATATAGAGTGGAGTGAGGATATGCAGAAAATTTTAGTAGTTGAAGACGAAAAAAAAATTGCTAGAGTTGTCAAATTAGCGTTAGAACATGAAGGATATATTGTTGAAATTGAGCATGATGGTATGGCTGGTTATGAAAGAATATTGGCAGAAACATTTGATTTAATATTATTAGATGTTATGTTACCGGGAATGAATGGAATGGAAATATGTAGAAAAGTCAGGAAGGATTCTGATGTACCAATCATAATAGTTTCGGCTAGAGATCAAACAATGGATAAGGTTATGGGGCTTGATTTAGGTGCAAATGACTATATAACAAAACCATTTGCCATTCCAGAACTATATGCTCGAATCAGAAATGTGATGAGACATACGGTAAAAGAAGAGAAAGAAGCATCGTCACATGAAATTCATGGAGTAAAGCTAAATACAAAGACTTATGAGGTTAGTTTTAATGATGAGAGTGTAGAGCTAACGGCAAAAGAATTTGAGCTATTGAAGACATTGATGGCTAATTCCCCCATGGTATTAAGTAGAGATCGGATAGTAGAGCTTGTATGGGGATATGACTATCTTGGAGATACGAATGTTGTAGATGTATATATAAGACATTTGAGAAAGAAGATAGATGACAAGTACGGTGTAAAGATTATTCATACGATTAGGGGGGTAGGATATTGCGTGAAATAATTCGCAAAAATATGTCTATATCAACTAAATTAACTGCATTTTATTCTATTTTACTTATTGCTATACTTGTAATTGTTAGTATAACTATGATAGTAGGTTTGAACTTTGTATTTATAAATCAAGCTCAAAATCAAATTTCGAAAACTTACGATTCTATAAAAAATTATGGACTTGAAGGCAACAATTTAGATTGGGATATGTTTGATGATATTCAATTAAACAGTGGTGTTGTAGTAAAGATATACAAAGATGATAGGACTATATTAGACACAGGGTATAAAACGCCTTACTATGACATAACAGATGAATTTAATGTTGTACTTTCAATACAGAGCTTAAATAGCTACGTATTGTATCAAAATGGAAAGATTGACACTGATGATGGGACATACTATATTCAAGTTATTAAAAACATGAAAGAGTATTCTAAATTTACTAGGGTATTGATTCTATTGCTAGTGATAGTCAATATACTTGGAGTTATATTTTCACTTATAATAGGAAATTTTTTGAGTTCTAGGATGTTAAAGCCAGTTGAAAAAGTTACAAAAATGGCTCAAAATATAACTGCTGAAAATCTTAAAGAACGGATAAAAATAGGTGGACCAGATGATGAAATAAAAGCACTTGCAAATACGTTTAATGATATGCTAGATAGAATAGACACTCATATAAATCAGCAACAAAGATTTGCCTCAGATGCATCTCATGAGCTTAGAACGCCGCTTGCAGTAATACAAGGTTATGTTGACTTATTAGCTATTTATGGAAATAAGGATGAAGAACTATTATTAGAGTCAGTTGAATCGATACAAGGAGAAATATCTAGCATGACGAGACTTATAGAACAGCTACTCTACCTAACTAGGCGTGATAGTGGATTAAATCCACTAGAGATGGAAGAAATCGATTTGGAGAAAATAGTAAAAGAAGTATACGAAGAGACGGAATTAGTGGATGAAACTCATGAATTGGTATTAGAGCATATTGAGGATTCTAGGGTTTATGGAAATTCAGTAGCTATAAAGCAATTGATAAGAATACTTGTAGATAATGCTAGAAAATACACATTAGACGGTGGGCAGATAAAGATTAGTCTTTATAGATACAAGGCCAAAGGGTGTGTTACCGTAGAAGATACTGGGATAGGAATGAGTGAAGAGGACTGTAATAAGGTATTTAATAGATTTTTTAGAGCCGAGGAGTCTAGAAGTAAGGAAATGGGTGGAACGGGCCTAGGTCTTTCTATAGCTAAAAGTATAATCGACGAGCATAAAGGGGAAATAAAAGTGGAGAGTGAATTAGGTAAAGGAACAAAATTTACGGTTTTAATCTAATTTTAATTTTTTCATAAGGAAGGATTCATACTAATTATTTAAACTATTATTGTAAGATGACGGAGATGGGGAGTTCAAAATTTATTTAGAATCTCCCCTTTAACTTTGAGATAAATTAGTTGAATTCATATATATAATTTTGGAGGGATTGAGATGAGAACCATTAATATGTTGTCGTCAGCAGATAAAGTAAAAGGACAAGGCGTTGGATCTGCATATTTAGAGCAAGTGAGTTTAGTAAAAAATGGGTTAGATAACGACTATGAAGTAGTAGTAAATCAAAAAGGTAATTCAGAAATAGCGCATTACCATACTATAGATTTGAAACACTATTTTCACAGTTTGTTTGGAAGCAAACATAGAGCAAATGTAGGCTATGTACATTTTTTACCAGAAACAGTTGATGGAAGTTTAAAATTGCCAGTGGGTGCTAAAGACATATTTTACAAGTACATAATATCTTTTTACAAAAAAATGGATTATCTAGTTACAGTTAACCCATATTTTATAGAAAGACTTGCCGCATATGGTATTGACAAATCAAAAATATTTTATATACCGAATTTTGTATCAGAAGAGCAATTTTATCCAATGAAGCAAGAAGAAGTAAATGCTATAAGACGTAGATACGAAATAGATGAAAACTCTTTTGTAGTACTTGGTGTAGGTCAAGTTCAGACAAGAAAGGGCGTTCTAGATTTTATAGAAATAGCAGAAAAAATGCCTGATGTACAATTTGTATGGGCTGGAGGTTTTTCGTTTGGCAAGATAACTGACGGATATGAAGAACTTAAAAAAGTAGTAGATAATCCACCAGAAAATGTTAAGTTTATAGGAATAGTGGATAGAGAAGATATGAATTCTATTTACAATATGTCAGATCTTCTATTCATGCCATCGTACAATGAGCTATTCCCAATGTCTATATTAGAGACAATGAATTGTGCTAAACCAATGCTTCTAAGAGACATAGATATATATAAGGACATCCTTAGAGATTATTATCTAAGAGGGAAGGATAATGGCGAATTTATAAAGATAATAGAGTCTATAAAAGCTAAAGACGAAGCTTATGAAACAGCTAGAGAATTATCAAAAAAAGGTGCAAGATTTTATTCGAGAGATCACGTATTGAAACAATGGCAAGAATTTTATGACAAGGTTTATGAAGAAAAGGTCGTGAGAGGAAATGAAGAATAATAAGTGGGGAATTTTATTTGTAGTAGGAGTTATAGCGGCATTTAGTTTTTACTTGGTAAGTACTGGTAAAATCAATACTGTTATGGAACATATGGGAAGCATCAATAAAAATTGGTTATTGGCAGCACTTGGAGCATCAATAACATATTGGATACTAGAAGCTAAGATGGTCAATAATATGATAAGGTCAATGGGCGGGCACCAAACGTATTTTGAGGCATTTAAAATAACCATAATTGGTCAGTTCTTTAGTGGAATAACACCATTTGCCTCAGGTGGTCAACCTATGCAGCTTTATCTTTTGACAAAGCAAAAAGTTCCAGTTGGAAAAGGCTCGTCAGCACTTATGAGCAAATTTATAATATATCAAGGAACATTAGTTGTATATGCACTTATATTATTGTTATTCAAATCATCATTTTTTATTGAAAACATAAGTAATTTATTTTTCCTAGTTATATTAGGATTTGGAGTAAACGCAGTGGTTATTGGAACACTTATATTCTTTTCGCATTCGAAAAGAACAAATAAGGGGATTGCTAAAAAGGTCATAGGTTTTGGTCATAGGATTCACTTAATTAAAAACCCTGAAAAAACTATTGCAGGTTTTAACAAACATGTTGAGGAGTTTCATGATAATGTAGTTTTGTTAAAGCAAAATAAACTATTGTTTTTAAATACTGTAGTACTTACAGTTATTCAATTGACTATGTTTTTTATAGTCCCATATTTTATATATAGAAGTTTTGGATTGTCAGGAGCAAATCTTATGAACATGCTTTCAGCAACAGCATTTGTGCTTATGATTACATCCTTTATACCTATTCCTGGAGGAACAGGTGGCGCAGAAGGTGGATTTCATATGATGCTCGGATTATTTTTTATAGGGAATTATGCACTAACAGCTATGGTACTTTGGAGATTAATCACTTATTATCTATGGATATTGTTCGGTGGAATATGGATGATGATGACCGATTTTAGTCATAAAGAATTAGCGTCTTAAGAAATCAAATAGAAAAAGAAAGGAAGAGTTTTATGAATATAGGTATTTTTTCGGATGCGTATTATCCGCAAATCAATGGTGTTGTTACTTCAACGAGATTATTAAAGAAAGAACTTGAAAAACTTGGTCATAATGTAACAATTGTTACTGTTGCAGATCCTAAAGTTAAGGGAAGAGATCTTCCAGGAGTACTTAGACTACCTAGTATTCCATTTTGGAAATTACCTAATTTCCGTGTAGGGTCAATTTATTCGAGAAAAATTATGAAGCAAATAAAGGCTTTGAATTTAGATATAATTCACACACAAACGGAGTTTTCAATTGGAATTTTTGCTAGAATAGTCGCAAAAACGTTAAATATTCCATTAGTACACACTTATCATACTATGTATGAAGATTATACTCATTATGTTGCTGGAAAACACATAAATAAATATGCTAAAGAATGGGCAAAAAAGGCATCTAAAATGATTTGTAACAAGGTGGATGGAGTTATAGTTCCAACTGATAAGGTGAGAGTAGCACTTGAAAATTACGGACTGGAAAAAGAAATACACGTAGTTCCAACTGGCATTGACTTTGAACCATTTAATAGAGAGATGTACGAAGAAGTCAAGTTAAAAGAAACTAGAAAAGAGATCGGATTAAAAGATGAAGATGCAGTTGTAATATTCGTAGGTAGAATTGCAAAAGAGAAGAGCATAGATACAATTATAAAATCTATGCCACAAGTTATAGAAAAAAGTTCAAATGCTAAGTTTTTAGTAGTTGGCGGAGGGCCAGAGCTTGAGAACTTAAAGGAACTTACTAGAAAAATGAAGTTAGAAGATAGAGTATTATTTACTGGTGAAAAACCGTGGGAAGAAATTGGGAGATATTATCAAATGGGAGATGTATTTGTAAGTGCATCTACATCAGAAACTCAGGGGCTTACATTTACAGAGGCTATGGCAGCTAATTTACCAGTGGTTGCAAAATACGATACCAATTTAGATGGAATAATGAAAGACGGAATCAATGGCAAATTTTTTAGAGAAGACGGAGAATTAGCAGAGGTTCTTATTGAATTATTAAACAATAGAGATTTGAGCAGCAGACTTATTGAAAATGCTCATGAAATGATAGAACCTATGTCAGCAGAGTACTTTGGTAAAAAAGTAGAATCGGTATATGCTCAAGTATTGGAAGAACATGAAGCTATGCCATCTAAATTTAAAATTAGATTTTCACATTAAAAAAATAGTTAGTTCTCATTTGAGAACTAACTATTTTTAAATTTCAAAAGAATATTAAATTAAAAATTTGCAATTACAATTGTTTTAATTGAAAAAATGGACAGGATTATTCAAAACAGCGGACACAATTTCTACCGTCTTTTTTTCCTCTATATAGGGCTTGATCGGCTATCTTAATCCAATTTTTAGTTGTAGAGTGATCTTTAAATTCTGCAACGCCCATTGTCATAGTTATCTTACCAGCAGGAAGAGCATCTCTAAATGAGTGTGATGCAACTTCCAATCTCAATTTTTCAGCTACAATAATAGCTTCTTCAATAGTAGTGTCTGGAAGAAGTATTAAGAATTCTTCACCACCCCAACGACAAATAGCATCAGTCGCTCTGAGAGTTGATTTAAATAATTTAGATAAATCAACTAAAACTTCATCACCTACATCATGCCCATAATAATCATTTATCTTTTTAAAATAATCAATATCAGCTAATATGATGGACAGACTCGTACCTATGCGCTTTGATCGGTTTTTTTCAAGTCCAATTCGCTCCATCATAGCTCGTCTATTCAGTAAGCCTGTTAAGGGGTCTTTATTTGCCATAAATTCTAGCTGTTCATAAGCATGTTTTAAGTCCTGATGAGCCTTTGCAAGCTCTATATTTTTCAATCTATATATTTCTTTTTCTTTTTCCATAGTATCAATTTGATTTTGAGCATAAAGTTTTGAAAGATATTCGCTATTTTGTTCGTTTAGCATTATGTTTTTGAGATTTGAATATTCTTTGTAAAATTCAAGAGCAACTTCAAAATTGCCTATAGTTTCATATAGTTCAGATAAGTATTGATAGCACATTATCATATGGTCTTTAAGTGAAAGTTCAATCGCGAGGTCAAGTGCTATTTTTAAGTATTTAATAGATGCTTCTGTTTGAGATTTTTTTAGAAGAGCGTATCCTAAATCTAAATAAGTACTCGCCAAGCCTTTATTATCCGAGTAGTCAAGGTAAATAGATAGAGCTTGCTCTAAATACAATATAGCCGTATCATAGTCTGCAAGAGCTAAATAAACGCGCGAAAGTTTCTTATAAACATCAGCAAGATTTACGTCAGAATCAAGAGTACTTGCAATAGAAAGAGACGCTTCGTAGTAAGACACTGAACTCAGAGAGTCTTTCAGCTCAAAATAGCAACTACCTATATTTGAAAAAATTGATATTTCCAACACCTTGTCATCGATATCATACCTGTCATATAGTTTTAGTGCTTTTTGATGAAAAGACAGAGACTCATTGTATTTTTCAATTTTTCTATAAGTTTTACCTAAATTATCGTATATATATGGCAATAAATCCCTATAATTTAGTTTTTCTGATACATTTTTAGCTTCTAAGGTATAAAATAGAGATTTTGAAAAATTTATTTTTTTTCTATATATGGTGCCAAGTAAATTTAAAACAGAACAACAACCATGTGAATCTCCTAAAGTTTGGTATAAAAATCTTGCTTTAGTCGCAAATATTTTTGCTTTGTCAAAGTCACGTTTAAGCATATATAATTTTGATAATTCGATAGAGGTTTTTGCTACAAGAGCTTGCTCTTCAGACAGCTCATAGTATTCAAGTGCTTTTTGTATGTATTTAGTAGCTTCAACTGGTTTGTGAGCAATAGAAAACTCTTTGCCTAAGGCAAACAGAGCATCTCCTTTTTCGATATGTATACTAATGTTAGATTTTTTTAATGATTTTAAATTCACATAATCACCTACCTTAAAAATTAAATAAACCTATCTACATTAATCATACGCCTAATACATAAAAAAAACAAGTAAATATTGTGTTTTAAAAAGAATTAACTTATACATAATGTCAAAAAAGTTAACCTATAATTAACCTAGTCTTTACTTAGTTAAAAACAAGTGAAGACTTTTTTTTTATACAATAAAGGTGTTGATGACGATGAAAATTTTGAGTTCTACAAGATATGTTTAAAAGGAGAATTTGTTATGAATAAGAAAATTGTAGTTGAGGATTTGAATTTTTATTATGATAAATTTCAAGCCTTAAAAAGTATCAATATGGATATTTTTGAGAATCAAGTTACAGCGATGATTGGTCCGTCTGGGTGTGGAAAAAGTACTTTTTTGAGAACTTTGAATCGAATGAATGACTTGATTGATGGGACTAGACATGAGGGCCGTATTATTTTTGACGGAAAAGATTTATATTCAGCAGAGAGAGATGTAGTTGATTTAAGAAAGCGAATTGGAATGGTTTTCCAAAGTCCCAATCCATTTCCAAAATCAATTTATAATAATGTGATATATGGTCCGAAAAGACATGGTGTAAAAGATAAGAGAAAATTAGATGAAATAGTTGAAACTAGTTTAAAGTCGGTAGCACTATGGGATGAAGTAAAGGATAGACTTGATAAATCAGCATTAGGTCTTTCAGGAGGGCAACAGCAGAGATTGTGTATAGCTAGAGCTATTGCCATGGAGCCGGAAGTTTTATTAATGGATGAGCCAACATCAGCTTTAGATCCCATTGCGACATTGAAAATAGAAGAGCTTATAAATGAGTTAAAACAGAAGTACACAATAGCTATAGTTACACATTCTATGCAGCAAGCAGCTAGAATTTCAGATCAGACAGCCTTTTTTCTCATGGGAGAACTAATAGAGATGGGAGAAACAGCTAAAATATTTTCGACTCCACAAGATACTAGAACAGAGGATTATATAACAGGAAGATTTGGTTAGTATAGAAGAGTTTTGATTAGAGAGGAGAATTTGGATGAGAGAACAATTTAATGCAGAACTAGAGGTGCTCCATACTCATTTGGTAAAAATGGGAGTGATAGTTGAAGATATGGTTGGAAAATCTATTTTAGCACTTAAAGATAAGAATCATGAATTAGCGAGAGAGATTATTGAATTAGATGATAAAGTTGATGATTTAGAAGATAAGATAGAACAAAAATGTGTAGAGCTTATAGCTCTTTACCAACCAGTAGCAAAAGATCTTAGAAGAATAACATCTACACTAAAGATAATTACTGATTTAGAGCGAATGGGAGATTATGTAGAGGATATAGCAGAAATAGTGATAGGGATGGACGAGAAAGAATTTGTTAAACCACTGGTTAATTTGCCTCAAATGACAAAAAATGTTCAGATGATGATACATGATAGCTTAGATAGTTTTGTAAATGAAGATATGGAAATGGCTAAGGCAGTTGCAAAGAAAGATGATGAAATAGATGGTATATATGAAAAAATGTACGAGGAACTTTTGAGTATATTGATAACGAAACAATCAGAAAAAAAACAGATTATAGAATTATTGTTAATCGGAAGATATTTAGAGAGAATAGCAGATCACAATACAAATATTTGCGAAAGAATAATTTACATGGTAAGTGGAGAGCGAGTTCAATACTAAATAGAAATATCAATAAACAAAAATCAAATAGAATCAAATAAAAGCTAAATTAAATTCAAATTTAAATAAAAGCTAAATAAAAAAATCTAGTTTAACATAAAGTTAACATTCGCATAATACAGATTTTATATGAAAGATTTAAAATGAATTTGTAAGTTAAATGAAATGCAAATTTTAAGGAGGAACACAAGCAATGAATATGAAAAAAGGTATAGCTTTACTTACAAGTATAGCATTATTAGGGGTAATAACATTGTCAGGGTGTGGAGCGAAGGAAAATGTAAAAACAGAGACAGCTAATGCCGAAGTAAATACAGAGGCAAAGAATACTGGTGTAGAGGGATCAATAGTGGCTCTTGGATCGAGTGCGATGCAACCATTAGTAGATGAAGCCGCAAAGATGTTTATGAAAGAAAACTCTAAAGCTCAGATTCAAGTACAAGGTGGAGGAAGTGGTACAGGTCTTAGCCAAGTTAGTTCAGGTGGAGCGGATATTGGAAATTCAGATGTATTTGCAGAAGAGAAAAAGGGAATTGATCCTGAAGGACTAATAGATCATCAAATTTGTGTAGTTGGTATGGGAGCAGTAGTTAATCCGGAAACTGGAGTGGAGAATGTTACAGAAGATCAGCTGATTGCTATATTTACAGGTCAAATCAAAAATTGGAAAGAAATAGGTGGCAATGACTTAGAGATTACATTGGTAAATAGACCAAAGAGCTCTGGCACAAGGGCAACTTTTTTGAAATATGCTTTAAATGGAAATGAAGAGGCAGAAGGTATTACTGAAGAATCTTCAGGAAATGTAAAGAAAATAGTGGGACAAACACCAGGAACTATTGGGTATTTAGCATTTTCATATTTTGATGATAGCGTTGTACCACTCAGCATAGATGGTGTAGAGCCAAAGGCTGAAAATATTTACACTGGAGATTATAAGGTATGGGCGTATGAGCATAGTTATACTAAAGGAGATCCACAAGGGCTTGCAAAAGCATTTTTAGATTATATGATGTCTTCAGCAGTTCAGGATACGATAATTCCAGAGATGGGATATATTCCAGTTAGTAAAATGAGAGTACAAAGAGATGTAAATGGTAATATAACAGAAAAATAAATTTAGCTATAACATGTTAACCCCCACAGGTTAATTTTTAAAGATACTGAGCAGTAATTACTGCTCGGTGTCCTCCCAAACAAAGCATGTGCGATGGATTTAAGGTTTATTCTTAGATATATGGCTTATGTTTTGTTTAAATTATAGAGAATTTATAGTAAAAGGAGAGTTAAAAAATTGAAGAATTTAATCTCAAATAAACAAAAATCAAATTTAGCTGGGTTGTATACATATATATGTATATTGTTTGGCATATTGGCAGTTGGAGCACTTACTTATTTCATAGCATCTAAGGGGCTTAGAACGTTTTTTGTTCATGGTGTTGACATTAGAGAGTTTTTATTTGGAACAACTTGGGATCCCGAAAGTTATGAAGGTGTATCTAGTTTTGGTGCAGGTGCTTTTATTTTTGGTTCATTTGCCGTAACATTTTTAGCAGTACTTATAAGTACACCACTTAGTCTTGGAGCTGCGGTGTTTATGGCTGAGATAAATCCAAAGTACGGACGAAAATTCTTACAACCAGTTATAGAACTTCTAGTAGGTATTCCTTCGGTTGTATATGGATACGTAGGGTTATCTTTAGTAGTGCCGTTTATTAGAAAATATTTTTCAGGTCTTGGTTTTTCACTCCTAGCAGGAATGATAGTATTGGCGATAATGATACTTCCAACTATAACAAGTGTGGCATATGATTCATTAGTAGCGATACCGAAAGATTTGAGGTTGGCCTCTTATGCACTTGGGACTACTAGGTGGCAAACTATAAAAAATGTTGTGATACCCGCAGCGCTTCCAAATGTTCTCACAGGTGTTATTCTTGGAATGGCTAGAGCGTTTGGAGAAGCGCTAGCAGTTCAAATGGTTATTGGAAATGTTCTTAGGATGCCAAAAAGTATATTAGATGCATCTAGTACTCTTACGAGTATAATAACACTAGAGATGGGTAATACGATTGCAGGTTCAGCTTACAATGAAGCACTATGGTCAATGGCACTCATACTTTTGATTATGAGTTTTGTATTTATAGGTGTAATTCGTATACTTGGAAGGAGAAGATCTTTATAATGAGAGTACAAACGCAAGATAAAATAGCAACAGGAGTATTTTATACCATAGCAGCACTTATAACTATAATACTTGGAAGTATACTAGCTTTTATATTTATTAAAGGAATTGGAGGAATATCGCTTGACTTCTTGACTTCTGAGTCTGAAAATATGAGGGCAGGTGGAGGAATAGGACCACAATTATTTAATTCTTTCTACTTACTATTTTTGACTATGCTTATAACTATACCGATTGGTGTAGGGGGTGGAATATACATGTCTGAATTCGCAAAAGATAATTTATTTACTAATTTTGCAAGGCTTGTGATAGAAGTATTGTCATCTCTTCCATCTATAGTTGTTGGACTATTTGGATTGCTTATTTTAGTCCAAAAACTAGGATTAGGTTTCTCTATAATTTCTGGAGCAATAGCACTTACAATATTTAATTTGCCACTTATGATTAGAATTACAGAACAAGCACTTCAAACCGTTCCAAGAAATCAAAAAGAAGCAAGTTTGGCTATGGGAGTTACGCATTTTGATACAATAATTTATGTGATGCTTCCAATTGCGCTACCTAGTATTACAACAGGTATAATATTAGCAGCTGGTAGAGTTTTTGGGGAAGCGGCGGCGCTTATGTATACTGCAGGGATGAGTGCACCGCCACTTAACGTTCAAAATGCGCTTAATCCATTTAGGCCAGCCGAAACTCTTGCTGTCCATATTTGGAAAGTAAACGCTGAAGGGCTTGCACCTGATTCTATGCAGATAGTAGCTTCGGCCTCTTTGGTTTTGGTTGTAGGCGTACTTTTATTTAATATTCTTTCTAGAATTTTAGGAAAGAAACTTCAAAGAAAATTATCAGGTAATTAGCCCTTAAACGAACCCTTTTGATATAATGGAGTAAAGGAGTAGAAATTTAAGGAGGGATATGATGAGTAAGATATTGGTAGTTGATGATGCGGAACATATTGTAGAGCTCATTCAATTTAATTTAGAAAATGAAGGCCATGAAGTTAGCACTGCTTACGATGGAAGAGAAGCCCTTGGAAAAGTTGAGGATGACTTTCCAGATTTAATATTGCTAGATTTGATGCTTCCGGGAATAGATGGAATAGAAGTTTGTAGGAGAATAAGATCTAGCGAAAAAACTAAAAATATACCAATAATAATGATTACAGCTAAAGGCGAAGAAATAGATAAAGTTTTGGGCCTTGAAATAGGAGCTGATGACTATATAACAAAGCCATTTGGAGTAAGAGAGCTTTTGGCTAGGGTAAAGGCAATGCTTAGAAGAAGCCGAAGAGTTGATGATCAAAGTGCGGAAAAATATTACAAAGCTTATGGAATAGAATTGGATATTGAAAAGCATGAAGTGTTCAAAGACGGTAGTAAGATAGAGTTGACTTATAAAGAATTTGAACTTTTAAAGCTTTTATTTGAAAATAGGGGTAAAGTACTTACTAGAGATGAACTTTTGGATAAAATTTGGGGATATGATTACTTCGGAGAAACTAGAACTGTAGACGTTCACATTAGACATTTGAGAAAAAAATTAGGTGAAAATAAAGAAAATGTTATGATAGAGACTGTGAGAGGCGTTGGATACAAATTGAAATAGGGGGCAAAAATGAAGAGAAAAATCATAATAGGTTTTATATTGGTAATACTCATGAGTTCTATTATTTCTGGCAGTATAGCATCAAAACTCATACAAAATCAATATATGAAGAATGTCACAGAAGAATTGATAGATTACAATATATTGATATCGGAGAGCCTTAATTATTTTGAAAGAGTTGATACTCAAACTTTAAATGAGCTTACTGCGAAACTTGGAGATAAATCAGATTTGAGGATAACACTAATAGATATAATGGGAAATGTAATAGGAGATACAGATGCTATAGCAAGTGAATTAGATAATCATAGATATAGAGAAGAAATAAAAACTGCGTTTGAAGGGGAATTAGGTATATCTAAGCGTCACAGTGCAACTCTTGATAAAGATATGCTATACGTTGCTATGCCGCATAGATTAAACGAAAATATATCTATAATTAGAGTATCTATGCCTCTTACAGATATAGACAATTATACAGCTCAATTGTTTTACTACTTGCTTTTAGGAGCATTAGTTGGAACATTACTTTCAATAATAGTGGGATATTTTTATGCAAAGTCTATAGTTAGACCTGTAAATGATTTAATTGGAGCGACAAAGGATATTTCAGCGGGAAATTATGAGAAAAAATTATATTTTAATAGAAAAGATGAGTTATCTGCATTGGCAACACATTTTAACATAATGAGCGAAACACTTAGAGACAAGATGATGGAGCTTAAAACCAATAATAAAGAAATGGATGTAATATTAGAGAGTATGAAAAATGGCGTTATAGCGGTTGATAGGGAAAAAAAGATAATTTTCCTAAACAAAGCTGCCGAAAAACTTTTCAATATACGCGAAGAAGAAGTTGATGATAAAAATATATTAGAGGCAATACACAATTATAAAATAGAAGAGTATATAGCTAGAGTTTTGATGCATAAAAATGATAGTATAGAAGATGAAATTAGGTTTGAGAATAATAGAATTTATAAATTATTTATAAGACCTATGTATTCTGAGGTAGAAACTGAAAAGGTTTTAGGAGTACTATTGATGTTTGAAGATGTTACAGAAGTAAGGCATCTAGAGCGAATGAGACAAGATTTTGTGGCAAATGTTTCACATGAATTAAAAACACCACTTACTTCAATAAAAGGTTTTGCAGAGACTCTTAAAAATGGAGCTATGGAGAATCCATCTATGAGAGAAAAATTTATAAATATAATAGATGTTGAAGCTGCACGAATTATAGCTCTCACAAAAGATTTGCTCAGTTTATCGGAGATAGAAGCGCAAAATGCAAATATGGAGGGAAATAAAATATTTGTAGCAGAAATAGTTAGGGAAGCTGTTGAAATACTAGAGATGTCGGCTAAAGAAAAACCCGTAAATGTAAATTTAGATATTGAAGCAGATTTACCAGAACTAAAAGGTGATCCAAATTGGTTTAAGCAAATAACCGTAAATCTGATAGATAATGCTATAAAATATACTCCAGAGAATGGTGATATAAAAGTCGATGTTAGGAAAGATGATAAGCATTTAATACTGGAGATAGTGGATACAGGAATTGGAATATCGGAGGAACATATTGATAGGATCTTCGAGAGATTTTATAGAGCTGATAAGGCGAGAAGTAGAAATGCTGGAGGCACGGGACTTGGTCTTTCCATAGTAAAGCATATAGTCATAGCGTTTAATGGAAAGATAGATGTTCAGAGTGAATTAGGAAAAGGGACTAAATTTATTGTTAGTTTGCCATATGAAAATTGATATTGAGAACTTAGGATAGTTATTATATAGCTATCCTTTTTTTAGTATTAATATTTGAAAAATTGGTAAATGGGTAAATAATTATAAACCATGATTTTAAGGCGGAGGGGATTACATGAAAGGGCAAATATTTGATAGAGTTGAGTATGATGAAAGCTATAAAACTTTTGTTTGGAACCATCCGAGTATAATATTACTTATTGACGAAAAGACACATGATATAGTCGTAGCAAATAAGAGAGCATCAGAGTTTTACGGTTATAGTCAAGATGAATTAGCCAAGATGAATATTGCAGATATAAATACATATAGTGAAGATGAAATTTATAGGGAAATGAGGTTATCAAGGGCAGAAGGACGGAGATATTTTAAATTCGTGCATAAAAATAAAAAAGGTATGAAGTTTGAAGTTGAAGTGAAAGCATACCCAATAGAATGTCTTGGAATATCGTATATTTTTTGTGTTATAGAACCGTTAATCGGAGATAGTGTAAAAAATTTATTTGATATGAATTACTTTTTTGACGCATCAAGTGAGCCTGTTTGTTTGATTGAAGGTGATAGAGTATCAGATAGTTCGGTGCTTTACTTTAATGAGGCTTTTGAGGAGTTGACCGAGAGAACTAAAGCCGAACTAAAAGGTTGCTTGACTAAAAATATTTTTGCGCTAAGAAATCAAGATAAATTAATGGATGATGGACAAAATTTCTATTTAAAACTTAAAGTAAAAGAGTCTAAAAGAGTAATCGTTAGAGTGCGTAGTGTGCTGTTTAGAAGTGTGAGTAGGACATATAGACTACTCAATATAACGAAAGAGCATATATGTGATATTGCTAGATTAAATCCTTCTGAAAATTTCATAGATAGTGTAAAAAAATACTATAAACTAGATTTGGGTCATTTGTGCTATATCCAATGGGTTACAAAGAGAAAAGATAAATTATCAGAAAGAGATAAAGACTTTGAACAAAAATTGTTTGTAGAAAAAATGAATGATTTTGACATAGTTGGAATTAAAGAATGGCAAGATGGTGGATGTATAATTTATTCTACGAACTTACTATGTGAATTATTGGTGTTTTTAAAGAGCTTTATAAATACAGATAGAGAAAAGGAAAACTTTGATTATAGAATAGCAATATCTAATGGAGGTTTATTTTCTGACTACATGATTGATGTTACAAAGAAAACACTAGAAGATTTTGGTCCAGATGATTATCATAGTATACATGTAGCTCAGTGGAAAGATGATCATATTAGAATATTGGATATAAAAAAAGATTTGAATAAAGCTGTAGAAAATAATGAATTTAAGTTATATTTTCAAAGCATAGTAAATATAATATCTAAAAAAGTAGAGGGTATAGAAGTACTAGTACGGTGGGAGCATCCTAAATACGGTATAGTTTTGCCAACTGAATTTATATATTATGCTGAAGTTACAGGTTTTATAAAATGGTTAGATTTATATGTAATAAAAAATACTTTTGAAGCTTGGATTGAGCA
>JAOAQY010000037.1 GCA_025210965.1 Tissierellales bacterium | reverse complement strand
AAAATTTCAAGAGAAATCGTAAACAGAGTAGAAGGGGTTAATAGAATAGTGTATGATATCACTTCTAAGCCACCTTCAACAATCGAGTGGGAGTAATACATCCACATCAGGATGTTTACTATATATTAAGCTTTCGTAGATGAGAAATCTATGAAAACCTAACCTAAACAACCCAAACAACCTAAACATGAAAAAGGACCTGGTAGAGGTCCTTTTTCTATTTTATATAAAAATTTACTTTAGTCCAAAATCATTATATTAGTATCTTAGCACCCGTGATTAGATGATATTTATACAGGGTATATAATGAAATGTAAATATAGAATACAAAATGAGAATAAATCTGAATTATGAACTCGATTTGAACTAAAAAAACGATGAAGTGCATTCAATATGATTATAGCTATTATTTTTACATCCCACAGTCAATATATATTAGCTGTGGGATAATATTTAAGTAAACTTTACAACGGAACTTATGTTTTCAAACTTAACTTGGCAGAGGGGATGGAAAATGAAAAGAAATATTTTAATTTTTTTAATATTATTTTTTGTCATATGCTTATCATCATGTTCTTTAGAAAGAGAGAAGACGTCTATTGGAGAAGAAGAGCAGAATGCAATCAGTACTGAGTCAACAGAAGAAAACATAGAAAAAGTATTGCTGGTGTATGATAATATACCACCATATATTTATTATGAAGATGGCGAACATAAGGGAATTTATGTGAAGATAATAAATGAAGCATTTAAAAATTCAGATGTTGAAATAGAGTTAGGAAGATATCCATGGAGTCGATGTCTAGAAATGATAAAGAGTCACAAGGCATTTGGATCAATTGGTTGGGTACAAACTGTTGAGCGGTTTGATAACTCTGTGTTTTCAAATAACTTTTATTTAGGTGTTACGAATTTATATTATATGAAAGACAATGAAAAAATTATCAAAAGCTATGACAAAATACATGAGTTATCAGGGCTGTCCTTTGGTGCAACAGAGCCAAATTATTTTATTAGTTCATTAGTTGGTGCTGGCATTAATCCAGATTTATCTATCGATAGTCTAGATGCAATTGAAAAATTGATATATGGTAGATATGACGTTCTTGTTATGGATCAAGGGATATTCAATTATTTGCTTGAACTTCATCATTCTGACAAGGTAGATGAAATAGTCTCGTATCAAGAACCATATATAAAAGCGTATCATTCGATTAGAGTGTGGCATGATAACCCTAGGGCAAAAGAAATTTTAGAAATATTTGACAATGGACTTGGAGAAGTAATTAGTAGTGGGAAATACGATGAATTATTAAATGAATACAATTTAGTTATGTCAAGTGATTCTCTTTTCAAAATTCAATATGAAAATAGTCCATTAAGAATCGGCTTTACATCTTTTTCACCATATGAATTTTTGGTTGGCAATGAAGCTAAGGGTATAAATGTTGATATAGTGCGTGAAGCGTTATCAAGGCTAGGATACGGTATTGATGATTATGAGTTGGTAGTTTATCCATGGTCAAGAGTTTTGGAGCTGGTAAGAAAAGGTGATTTAGATTTAGTTGTAGATATTATTCTAAGTGAGGATAGAAAGAAAAATTTTAGTTTTTCACGTGAACCAATAGGGGTAATTGACTACAGGCTAATTTCTAAATCGAATAGTATTTCATCAATTGAGCTAAATCAAATTTCAGAGCTTGGAGATACGGTTGGTTTAGTAAGAGAATATAAGTATAGTGAAGAGATTCTAAGAATAATAGATGAACAAAATATTGAAATTGTTTATGTTGATGAATCCAAAGAGCTATTAAATGGGTTAATAAACGATAGATATTCATTTATACTTGAAGATATTGATACTGTTAATTTTTATTTGAAAGAGTTAAAATATGACAATGAAGTGTTCTATTTTGAAAAAGCTTCATATCCTTCGAAGGCTTATATAGCATCTTCGATAAATAAAGATTATGGAGATTTAATCAGTCAGATTGATGAGCAAATATCAATAATCAAAAAAGATGGAACGTATGACAGAATCAGAAAGAAATATCTAGACAGACAAGAATAGAGTGAGAAAATAGCTCAAGAGTCAATTGTCATATCTATTGTGTAAAAAGCAGATGATTGTCTAGCAGAAAGTGGAGGTTAAGTAACAGTTGGCAAAACCTTATAGAAGTTTATAAAAACTTATCAAATTTATATAATGCTTATGTTACAATAAATTCAGAGGTGATATGAATGAAATATTATTCTATAGGACAATTTTCAAAATTAATAGGAAAAACTTCTTAAACATTAAGAGAATGGGATAAAAAAGATATATTAAAACCACATCATGTTGCTCCAACAGGGTATAGATATTATAAAAGATATTGGAAGTGGGATTAACTACAATAAAAAGGGATTAAATCAATTAATAGACATGATAACTAATTCGGAAGTTGATAAGGGAAAAGAGCCAATAAAACTAAAAAAATGATTAAGGAGTTATTGAAAGATGATACTGGCAAAGAAGATTAGAATTATCCCAAATGTAGAACAGGAGCAACAACTATGGAAATCAGTTGGAACTGCAAGGTTTATTTATAATTGGACACTTGCAAAACAAGAAGAGAATTATAAAAATGGTGGTAAATTTATTAGTAATAATGACCTTAGAAAAGAGATAACTATTCTTAAAAAAGATGAATTACCATGGCTTAATGAAGTATCCAACAATGTGGCAAAACAAGCAGTTAAAGACGGTTGTGAAGCTTATAAAAAGTTTTTT
>JAOAQY010000036.1 GCA_025210965.1 Tissierellales bacterium | reverse complement strand
GAATCGGAAGATGTTGTTGAAATCATAAGATACACAGATCACGATTCTGCAATGATATATAAACTAAAAGAAACTACTGAGAGCAAGTATATTACTCCTTATGGTTATATGGATATAACGATTCACACTCATGAGATGAAACTAGAACTAGACGATGAGGGTCATGGCATAATTTATTTAGAATATTATCTAAATATAATGGGTGAAGAGATGAACAATAAGGTGGAAATTATAGTTAGGTGATGGAAAACATGCGGCGTTTTGTGGAACACACGGGGACGGACCTCTTGTGTTAGAATTCAAACACGAGAGGTCCGTCCCAGCGTGTTCGGTAATCACCTAGAAAAATAGGGGAGATTTTATGGCAACTATTATTAAAATAAAAATAACTCAGGCCAAAAAAGCGTATTGTGAAGTACACCTAGATGATGGACGGGTAATTTCTGCCCATATTGAAACTGTTTATAAACATTTTTTAGATAAGGGAAAGTCAATCGACGAGGAACTCATATACGAGTTAATCGTCGATTTTGATTATATAAAATTAAGAGAGTACGCAACGAATGTAATCAGCAGACGATTTTATACGGAAAGAGAGATCAGAAATAAGTTAGGTGAACGGTCTGAATACAATAAAAATATAGAATTGGTAATTGAAAAATTAAGAGAGTATAATTATATTGACGATGCACTCTATGCAGAAAGATACATAAAAGATGCTAAGAGACTAAAGAAATACGGTGATTTAAAAATCAGAGCGATGCTCAGTCAAAAAGGCGTGGATGATGGCATAATAACAAGAAAATTAAATGAAACAAAAGAGGATTTAGAAGACATAGAGTTTGAAAATCTATTAAAACTCTGCCTTAAAAAGTCGATAACATTAAAAGAAACAGATAAATATAAGAAAAGGCAAAAACTATATGCATATCTAGCTAGAAGAGGATATGATAGTTATATGATTAAGAGGGCGATAGATAACGTAGAGGAGCAAGGAGAAATTTAGGGAACAGAACGGGAAGTGGGGGAACACACATGGGGACGGACCTCTTGTGTTAGAGTTCAAACACGAGAGGTCCGTCCCCGCGTGTTCCTAGAAAAAATAGGAAGTGAGGAGATTTGATGAGGAAAGTTTTGTCTATGATGTTAGCTGTGGCTATAACGGCTTCATCTGTATTTGTTAGTCCTATAAGGGCGAAAGCGCATTGGGCTGATGAATACATTTACAAATGGAAGAACTATGGAATACTAAAAAATATAGATACTACAAATCCAGACAAAGTGCTTAGCTATGGCGAATTTGATGCTCTAGTTGGTGAATTTGAAGGAATTGAAAAGAAGACGTTTAATGAACTACCTATGTCAAGAGAAGCTGCAATACACGAGCTGATGAGGGATTTTGATATTCCTGAGAGTAGAACAATAACTAAAGCTAGAAAATTTAAGGATTTTGCTCAGATTGATGGTAGCTATGCGTTTTACGTAGAAGGCGCTATAAATGCTGGGATAATAGAGACGACAAGAAGTGAGTTTAAACCAAAAGATCCGATTACGCTTGGAGAAGCACTTGTGTTATTGGATAGAATTGCCGATCAAACTATAAATGTGGACGGTCAATTTACCTATTATGGGGAAGATGCAAAACCTTTTAATAATCTCATAATAAATGAGGATTATGTAACGATAATAAATGCAACTATAAATGGAAATCTTTACATTGCACCCGGTGTTGGAGATGGTGGAGTAGAGCTAGAAGATACTGTAGTAAAGGGTAAAATGGTAATAATGGGTGGCGGAGAGGCCATTCGTTTCAGAAATTGTAATATAAAAGAATTGGTTGTAAAGAGGGACAACTTCCCCGTGACGATAGTTACAGATGGTGGAACTACTATAGAACATACTACTGTAAAATCAGATGCAAAACTTCGAGAACAATTTTTCACAGAACTTGGATTTATAAATATGGATATAGGCGATCAAAAGACATTTGCTAGAGTGGAGCTCGAAGGTGAATTTGGCAAGGTAAATGTAAATGAAGAATCTCTTATAGACTTAGTTGGAGAATCTACCATAGCTGATTTGCAATTTGTTTCAAGTGCAAATGAATCCGCTATAAGGACATCAGAAGACTCGGAAATAAAGAAAATAACAGCAAACGACATGTCGCTTCCGGAATACATAGGAGAGGTGGATGTCATAAATGTAAACACAGAGAGAAAAAGAACAGTCGTAGAAGGTCATGTAAAGAGAGTAAATGTAAATGTAAACTCATTTATTGATGTAAAGAGAGATGCTGTAGTAGATGAAATAGTAATAGCGAAGGCAGCAGCAGGAACTTCAGTTTATTTAGATTATAATGCGAAAGTAAAAAAACTCACAGCAAACGCTATAACGAAAGTAACTGGAGATGGAAGAGTTGAAGTTGCAGAAGTAAACTCAAATGGAGTTGAGATAGCAAAAGCGGTAGACGGATTGATTTTAGGAAGTGGAATAGTTAGCGCAAAAATTGAAAATAAAGTAGTTAAAGAAGCTTTCGATGCACCACTTCCAAAAACAGCTTGGGATAATTATTTGATTAGAACTAATAGAACGAATCTTATATCCGTACCGTCAAAAGAACCTGTAAAATTGATTATAAGAAAAAGAGATCAATTAGATAAAGTATCTGAACCAAATCTCACTTGGTCTATATTAAATGGCAAGGGTGTAAATTATTCATATATAGATCCGTATACTGGAGTAATAGAAGCTCAGGGTGATGGAATGATGACTGTAACAGCATTTGATGCACAGAAACCTGAACTCAAGACGACTCAGGATATATTTGTTGGTAATCCTGATAAATGGACGAAGTATCCTTATAGAGATTATAATATGTATACAGATATAAAAATAACCTATAAAGATGATGAAGAGGGAGATTATTTAGATAGGCTTAGAGATAAGCACAATTATCAGCTTAAAGCAGAACTTTCACCTAAGCATATAAAGGGTGGACAAGTAGAGTGGTCGATTACACATAAAGATGATAAAGATATAAAAGCTCAAATAAGCCAAAATGGATTTTTGATGATAGCTGATGATTCAGAGGAGGGTGAAATTTGGATTACAGCCAAATTAAAAGGATCTTCATACGAATTAATTGCACAAAGAGAATTTTTTGTAAGACGTAGATATGACGATGATATCATAGATGCAGTGGATTTTACATTAGAAGCTGAGAAAATGCCAGAAGATGGTACTATGAAACTTACTCCGATTATAGAGATTGACGATAAATACGACAAGGATGAGCTCGAGAATCAAAAGAAATTTGAGTGGAAAGCTGAGATTCTTGATGGTAGATTTACAGAATATCCGACTATAGAGAAAAACATACTAAAAGCATATGGAATGGGTCGAGTGCTAGTAACTCTTCACACTACAGACGGATCAGAACTTTATAAACAGAAAATAATAGATGTTGAAAATGTAAACTACACAGATATTACAAAGCCAGAAAAAGAAGAACCAGAGAGAGAATTTGAAAACAGCTATTACGAAAAAGAGCAAGGTATGAAGATAATTTCTGATAATGGTGTTTATAGCGTTAGAGAGATTGCAGGACAGCTAAGGCTCAAAGGAGAGGCTCCAAATAATAAAAAAATAACAGATATAGAATGGTCAGTAAGCCAAATAGACGGAGATATATGGCAAATGGCAATAGATGAACAAACTGGATTGCTAAGTGTGTCAGGTAAAGGTAGAGTACTAGTCACTGCGGGTGGAATGGTAGATGGAGTTCCTGTTATGGCTAGAAAAGTTATAGAAGTTGGAAACCTTGAATATCAAGATGAAAAACCTACTATATTCTTGAATTTGTATATAGACCATAAAGAGGTTGATGAAGATGAACCGGCTATAGAGCAAGATAAGAGATATACATTCAAGGTAGAAGACTATGATGAGAAAGAATATAAAAATACGGATCTTACATGGTCAGTTACTGAAAAAGAAAAACATATTGAGTCAGTGGACCTATCTAGTAGTGGTAAAATAGAAGTTGAAGGCTATGGTAAGATTATGGTTCAAGCATATGGTGAAAGTAGTGATGGTAACTCATGGTTGATTGGTTACAAGGAGATTGTTGTTGAAAAAGATGAAGACGATGAAGATGATGAAGATGACGAAGACGATGATGATTAAAACAAAGTGAAAATATTTATAAATTATCAAAATAGAAAAGGCAAGAATGCTATCAAATTTCTATTTGAAAGATAAGAAAAATCCTTCCAATTGTGATAAACTGTTATTGAAAGAAAAATAGCAGTTAAAATCGGAAGGATTTTTTATTGGGATATATAAAAAATTATTTCCCGAATATTAAAGAATTATTATAAAATGGTCGATGTTAATATTGAGAGTAAAATAGGAGGTATTATTATATGCGATTTAATCTGAGATGGAAGAACTTAGTAGCATTTGCACTTGTATTTTGCATGATTTTTATGTCAATTTCAGCTAGTGCAGATACATATATAAATGATGTATCAAGTCCAGTTGGTTATGAGAATAATCCAGAATGGGCTGGTGATAGGATGTTTGACTGGCTTAATAAGGGAATGATTTCTGGCTATGATACTTCATCATTTAGAGCAGATGACGCTATTACAAAGGCTGAATTTATAGCTATAGTAAATATGGTGTTTGGGTATCATGATACAGAATTCAAGACATTTGATGATGTATCAGAGAGTGATTGGTTTTACTATGACGTAGCTAAAGCTGTGCGCGCTGGATATGTAAATCCTAACGAGAGTAGCTTTAAACCAGAGAGTAAGATATCTCGTGAAGAAGTTACGGTTATGCTTGCTAAGGTACTTAGAATAGATGCAAAGAGCTATAGTTCGGCAGCTAGAAAGTTTAAAGACTACTCAAAAATAGCATCAGAAAACAGACAATTTATAAACGCTATGGTTGAAATGGGATATATCGGAGGATATTCAGATCATACATTTAGACCGAAAGATCCTATAACGAG
>JAOAQY010000035.1 GCA_025210965.1 Tissierellales bacterium | reverse complement strand
TTGATCCAGAAATACTTACAATAGAGGAATTGGTGAAGGCGATATGAGTATAGAAATAAATGATTTGAATTTTATATATAATGAAGGAACACCTTTTGAAAGACAAGCTTTAAAAAATATTAATTTGGAAATAAGCGATTCTGAATTGGTAGGCCTAATTGGGCATACAGGCTCAGGAAAATCTACATTGATACAACACTTTAATGGACTACTTAAACCTACGTCTGGAACGATATTAGTAGATGGTGAAGATTTATTTAAAGAAAAGAAAACACTTTTAAATATAAGAAAGAAAATAGGTTTAGTATTTCAATATCCTGAACATCAACTGTTTGAAGAAACTATAGGTAAGGATATAGCATTTGGACCAACAAATTTAGGACTGAATGAAGATGAAGTGAATAGTAGAGTTAGGGAATCTATGGAACTTGTTGGTTTAGACTATGAAACTATGGTAGACAGGTCACCATTTGAATTAAGTGGTGGGCAAAAAAGAAGAGTTGCTATCGCAGGTGTTTTGGCTATGAATCCTAGTGTATTGATATTAGATGAGCCAACTGCAGGGCTAGATCCACGTGGTAGAGATGAGATATTTAATCAGATAAAAGAATTATATGATAAGAAAAAACTTACTATAATAATTGTTTCACATAGTATGGAAGATATGGCGAACTTGGTAAACAGGCTTGTAGTAATGTATCATGGAGAAGTTTACATGTCAGGAAAACCAAAAGAGATTTTTGAAAGAGCAGAAGAACTTGAAAAAATAGGATTAGGGGTTCCACAAATAAAAAAATTAATGATTAAATTGAAGTCACTTGGGAAGATAAAAGATGATAGTGCGATAACCATAGAAGAAGCAAAGAAAATTATAATAGACGAGTTGAGGAGTTAAGAGTATGCTAAATAATATGAGTATTGGGCAGTATTACCCAGGTAATACACTAATTCACAGAATTGATCCAAGAGCAAAAATTGTATTTGTTTTTTTATTTATAATAAGTTTGTTTTTAATAAATACATTTACACCGTACTTATTTATAGGATTAGGGTTATTTGGAGTTATAAAGGCATCTAAGGTACCTGTGAAGTTTATAGTTAAAGGATTAAAGCCAATATTATTTATAATTATATTTACTTTTTTGATAAATGTTTTTATGACTAGAGGAGAAATTATAGTATCATTAGGACCTTTGAATATTACAAAAGAAGGGTTATATCAAGCAGGATTTATGGCAATTCGTTTGATATTCCTTATAATGGGAACTTCATTATTGACATTGACGACTTCACCAATTGCTTTGACCGATGGGATAGAACATCTGCTTAATCCTATGAAACGAATAGGGGTACCAGCACATGAATTGGCTATGATGATGACTATTGCGCTTAGATTTATACCTACATTGTTAGAAGAAACAGATAAAATAATGAAAGCTCAAAAAGCTAGAGGTGCTGATTTTGAAACAGGTGGCCTTATGAAAAGAGCAAAGAACCTTATTCCATTATTAGTACCTCTGTTCATAAGTGCTTTCAGACGTGCAGATGAATTGGCTATGGCAATGGAAGCGCGCTGTTATCATGGTGGAGAAGGTAGAACACGCATGAAGCAATTGAGTTTTGAAAAGAAAGATTATATAGCGAGCGCGGTTATGGCGTTATACTGTGTGGCTATAATAGTAAATAAAGTTATTTAATATATTGAGGAAGTGGAACAAGAATTGAAACCGATAAAGTATTATAAGATACAAATAGAGTACGATGGAACAGAATTTTACGGTTGGCAGAGACAAAATGATGATTCTCTGAGGACTGTTCAGGGAGAAATCGAAAAAGCACTTTATAGATTATTCAACGAAAATATAACAATAGATGGATCAGGAAGAACGGATAAGGGAGTACATGCTAAAAATCAAACAGCCACATTCTCTATTGAATCTACGATTCCAGGAAGTAGATTGAAATATCCATTGAATAGTTTATTGCCGGATGATATTTACATAAATGATTCATCTGAGGTAAAGGAAGGATTTCATGCAAGGTATAGTGCTAAGGGAAAAGAATACTATTACAGATTTTATTGTTCAGAGCAAAGAAGTCCTTTAAAAGATCGATATTCGGCTTATGTGCCGTCTGACGTGGATTTGGATAGAATGGTTATAGCTACAAAAAAACTCTTGGGAAAACATGATTTTGGAGCTTTTATGGCATCTGGAAGTAGTGTGAAGACTACAGAGCGAATTGTGCATAGTATTGAAATGAAAAAGTATGGCAATGAATATACGATGTATATTAGAGGAAATGGTTTTTTATATAATATGGTTCGAATAATAATGGGTACACTAATAGAAATCGGATTGGGAAGAAAAAGTATCGAATGTATAGATTTAGCGTTTGAAACTTTAGATAGAGAGGTACTGGGCTATACAGCTCCAGCTAGGGGATTGTACTTGAATAAGGTTTTTTACGATACATTTGAAAATTAGAATAATTATTTTTATTTTAGGGTGATAAAGCCTTGACAGTAAGCACATTATCAACTATAATTACAAGGTATGAAAAAAAGATGAAAGCCACTAGCCCCGGATTTTCATTACGATAAAATCATATGTTAGAATTGTTTAAAGAGGAGGAATATGAATGAGCACATTTATGGCAAAGCCTCATGAAGTCGAGAGAAAATGGTATATCATAGATGCAGAAGGTAAGAAATTAGGTAGAATTGCAAGTGAAGCTGCTTCGATTTTAAGAGGAAAGAATAAACCAACTTATACTCCACACGTTGATACTGGAGATTTTGTAATCATCATTAATGCAGAAAAGGTAGAGTTATCTGGTAAGAAGTTAGATCAGAAATACTATAGATACCACACAGGACACATTGGTGGATTAAAAGAAATACCTTACAAAAGATTGATGGAAGAAAAACCAGAAAAAGCTATGGAATTAGCTATTAAAGGAATGCTTCCAAAGAACAGCTTAGGTAGAAAAATGTATACTAAATTAAAAGTATACAGAGGAACTGAGCACAATCATGAAGCACAAAAACCTGAATTATTAGAAATATAATATTCTGAGCAGAGGAGGATGAGTAATGGCTAACGTACAATTTTGTGGAACTGGTAGAAGAAAAAAATCTGTAGCTAGAGTTAGATTAGTATCTGGTTCTGGTAAAGTAGTAATTAATAAAAGAGATTTAGACGAATATTTCAACTATGAAACATTAAAAGTTAAGGCACTTGAGCCTTTAACAATAACAAATACAGAAGGTAAATATGATGTTTTTGTTAATGTTCATGGTGGTGGATATACAGGACAAGCCGGAGCAATCCGTCACGGAATCGCTCGTGCATTGTTGAATGTAGACGAGGAATTAAGACCTATCTTGAAAAAAGAAGGAATGTTAACTCGTGATTCAAGAATGGTGGAGAGAAAGAAATACGGTTTGAAAAAAGCACGTCGTGCACCACAATTCTCAAAGAGATAATTTTACAGAGTCTTGGATACATATATTCAAGACTCTATTTTTTTAAGTACAAAAACATTGAGTAAATTATGATGAAATTGGATATAAGCCTTGAAAGTACTAATGAATTTTTGATAAAATGGAGAAAATGACATGGGGGAGATTCTATGGGTATGCCAAAAATACAACTTAGCGAAAAGGTTGACTTTTATGTAACTTACTTGAGGTGTTTAAATTACATAGAAAAACGAGCAAAAGAAGAAAGTAAAGATTTGTATGATGGAAAATACTATCCTGTTTTATTTATAAAAAAAGAGATGGGTCGATATTTGCAGGATAATTTTATTCCTGATGAATCACACAAAGTTTTTACTGCACTTTATAAATATTTAGAAAATGAGCTTATTCATTATGGTCCGATAACGAACCTTTTAAAAGATGATCAAGTTTCTAGAATATATGTTGAAGGTGCTAAAAAAATATCTTATAGGACAGTCAATAATAAAATAATAGAAACAGAGTTGACGTTTAAAAACTCTGTACAAGTTACTAAATTGATAAATAGATTCATGATTGGAAAGGAGCTTGAATTTGGTTCCGATAATCCATTAGTTGATATAGATGTTGAAAAAGTAGGCAGAGTGATAATTATGGCTAAATTGTTGCATCCAGATGATGATGATCATTTGACTATAATAAAAAAATAATATAATTATTAACAAATATAAAAACAGGGGAAGACCCTGTTTATTTTTTGTAGGAGTGGAGAGAAGTATATGAAAGAAAATTCGTGGTTTAGTACAAGAGTAGGGGTGTTTATTACAGGAGTATTTTGCACATTGCTTTGGGGAAGTGCATTTCCTGTTTTAAAAACTAGTTATATTTGGATGAATTTAGGTAGTGAAAATATATTTGGAAAAATATATTTTGCAGGGTTAAGATTTTTTATGGCATCAATATTACTTATATTATTTGTAAAAATGATTCAAAAGCAAAGTTTGAGTATTAGTGGTAAGCATAAGAAAAATATAATGATACTTGGTATAGTCCAGACTACACTTCAGTATTTTTTCTTCTATATAGGAATAGCAAATACAACTGGAGTAAAGAGTGCTATATTAGCATCTAGTGGAACATTTTTTGTTATAATATTAGCTCATTTTTACAATCATAATGATTCACTTAGTTGGAAAAAAATAGCTGGTTTAACATTAGGTTTTTGTGGTATATTAGTCATGAATTTAGATGGAGATTTTGGAGGATTGGATTTTAATTTTATGGGAGAAGGATTTTTGCTTATAAGTGGTTTAGTAAGTGCAGTTGGAACAATAATGGCAAAGAGAATGTCAAAAGATATAAAGCCATTTGTGTTGACTGCGTGGCAAATGCTTATAGGATCTTCAATTTTACTAATAATTGGAGTTAGTGCTAAAGGTTACGAGGGACTTGTATTTAGTTCTGGAGTGACATTGCTACTAATATACGCATCGTTTCTATCGGCAGCAGCATTTGGACTTTGGTATTCACTTTTAAAATATAATAAAGCTGGCAATGTTACTATGTACAAATTTTTAATTCCTGTTTTTGGCAGTTTGCTGTCACTTGTATTTCTAACTGGAGAATCATTTAATAAAATGATAATAGTAGCTTTGCTTTTTGTTAGTGCTGGAGTTGTAATTGTAAACAGAGGGGAGTAGCGAAATGTTTAAAATTATAAATAATTTTTTCGAGGGTTATATTGGAGAAGACTATAGTGGGTGGCTTACTGTAGCAATAATAATTTTATTATTTTTAATACTAAGAAGAATATTTAATGGAATTATATATCCGCAGGTATATAAAGGATTAGATAAAGCTAAGACAACTACTGGAAAGAGATTTTGGGAAAACTTTAAAGTGCCAATTGGCAGAATTATTGTTTTTATAGGATTCTATATAGCTTTGGCATATATAAAGGAGGCACAGGCTATATCCGAATTCAAAGCAAGTGAGAGCTTTATACTTAAACTTATAAAATCCATGATTATAATTGAAATAGCATCAGGTTTTTATAGGGTTATCGGACAAAATTCAATTTTATTTGACAAAATTACTGGAGTAGCTCAAATTCAAGCCAGCAAAATATTAGAGCCGTTTGTGGTTAAAATACTGAGATTTATAGTTATAGTTATAGCATCAAGTGCTATAGCAGAATTGTTTGGGTATTCAATGGATACAATTATTGCAGGTCTTGGAATAGGTGGAGTTGCTATAGCGCTTGCAGCGCAGGATACTTTATCAAATCTTTTGGGCGGAATAATAATTTTATTAGATAAACCATTTGATATCGATGATTGGATAAATTGCAATGGAATAGAAGGCATAGTTGAAGACATTTCTTTTAGAAGTACTAGAATCAGGACTTTTGAAAAAGAATTGATTTATGTTCCAAATGCAATTATGTCAAAAGAAGCGATAATAAACTATTCCAAAAGAGGAATAAGACGAGCAAGATTTAAAATAGGCTTAACGTATTCTACAAGTAGTTCTCAGATGAAAAATTGTATAGAGAAGATTGAAGAATATCTAAATACAGTTAATGAAATTGATAGAGATACAATATTGGTAAAATTTGAAGGTTTTAATGATAGTAGTTTAGATATACTTATAATGTATTTTGCGAAGACTTCTGAGTATCAAAAATACATGGAAGTCAGAGAAGAGATAAACTTAGCTATAATGGATATAGTTGAGAAAGAAAGCTTGTCTATGGCGTTTCCGAGCACGAGTGTTTACTTTGAAACTCCTCTTGATACGAAATAAAAAATGGCGCTTTGCGCTATTTTTTTTTGTCTGTGGGTAAAAGAAGAGTAGGAGGTGCTGGTATGGGAAAGGTCATAGTGATTGATAGAAATCCTCAAATTAGAAAATTTATACAAAATCATCTGAGTGAATTGGGGTTTGAAGTAGAATGTTTTTCTCATTTAGATGATAGTTTTAGCGTATTAAAAACCGAATATGAAAAAATTGGACTTATATTATTTGAAGTGTCAGATGTTTATTATGATAATTTAGATTATTTTAAGGAATTTCCAGAGACTGATTGGCACATACCTGTTATAGCTATGAGCAGTTCTAATAAGAAGCAAGTTGTAATTCAGACTATACAAGCAGGAGCAGATGATTTCATATTAAAGCCATTTAACGAAGAATACTTTGATGAAAAGGTACTACTTAAGTTAGATAAAAAAACAGAGAAGAAAGAGAAAGTTAAAACTGGTATTAATATCAATTTTAATAAGTATGTACAAGGCGAATTGATTAAAGCGAGCAAAGGAAAATATCCAGTAGGATTTCTTATGATACAATTAAACCATATAAAAAAAGAATATATTGATGAGTGGTCTTACTATAAAATAGCCCAACCGGTATTTAAAAAACTTATGGATGAGTTTTGGGATACAGATTTAGGAGTCCAATATGGGGCTCATAGTTTAATTGGTATATTCCCATTTTGTGATTCAGAAGGAATATTGATATTAGAAAAAAAACTCAAAAGTGCATATAAAGATTACATAAAGGGAAATGAAAATATGCATGGATATAACATAGATTTTACATCGGTAATATATCCACAGAATGGTAAAAACAGATCGGAGATACTACAGAATTTAATTGAAAAGTCGATTAGATAATAGTATTGTCAATAATTTATTGACAATAAAAACTAATAGGTATATTATTAACATAATAAAACCGTTAGGGGGTATGGGTATGAAAGACGAGAAAATTGTTATAATAGGCGGAGTAGCTGGTGGAGCAAGTGCAGCGGCGAGACTTAGGAGACTAAATGAAAAAAGTGAAATAATAATGTTAGAAAAAGGAGAGCATATATCATTTGCAAATTGCGGTCTTCCGTATTATATTGGAGGCGTTATTGAGTCAAGGGATTCACTATTAGTTCAGACTCCAGAAGCAATGAAGGCTAGATTTAATATTGACGTAAGAGTTTTAAATGAAGTTATGCGAATAGATCGTGAGAAAAAGGAAATTGAAATAAAGAAATTAGAAACAGGGGAATTGTATTTAGAAAGTTATGACAAATTGATACTTTCGCCGGGGTCAATTCCATTAAGACCTCCTATTCCGGGGATAGATTCAGAGAAAATATTTACACTTTGGAATATAAGGGATGTAGATGCGATATACAATTATATAGATGAAAAGAAGCCTCAAAATGCTATAGTTATAGGTGGAGGATTTATAGGAATAGAAACTGCTGAAAATTTAAGAGATAGAGGATTAAATGTAACCTTAGTAGAGATGGCAAATCAGATAATGGCAGCGCTAGATATTGAAATGGCTGAGATAGTACAAAATAATGTAAGAGAGAATGGAATAAGATTGATTTTGCAAAATGGAGTAAAGACATTTCATGATTTAGGAAAATCCATTAGAGTAGAGCTACAAAATGGAGATGAAATAGAAGCAGATATGGTTATGCTGTCGATAGGAGTTAGACCACAGTCGAAATTAGCTATTGATGCAGGGCTTGAGGTAAATGAAAGAAAGGGAATCGTAGTAGATGATCATATGATGACGAGCGATCCATATATATATGCTATAGGAGATGCAATAGAAGTTGAGGATTATATAAGT
>JAOAQY010000034.1 GCA_025210965.1 Tissierellales bacterium | reverse complement strand
GTTTACTGCTCAAAGTGAGACTATGATTAGCGATATTTTTCTTAGAAATTTGAAAACAGCAACAAATTGGATAGATAAAAAAATCAATATAGAAATACTTCTAAAAAGTGTTGAACACGAACCATCAAGACATGCATTACACACCGCAATGCACTATTGCAATTTGTTAAAAGTAAGCGCTGTCGAAAATGTTAGAAATCACGCTGGAATGTCATTATTATTGATAGCTCCTTATCTAACTGTAGATCAAAGAAATGATGTTTGTATAGAGCTAATTAGAGCTCTAGAAATGGAAAATTACCACTTTACAAAGTATATTCCTTATTATCTAGGTCGAATGTTACTTTTTTTACAACCTCAAGAATTTGATGAAATCCTTGATGATTTTTGTGAAAAAATACGAAAAGCAAACAGGCAAATAAGCCTTTTGATTCTAAGTACTGTTGGAAATTGTCTTCAGGTGTATCAAAATTACTCTCAAAATTTCGAAGAATCTAAAGATGTATTTGATGCTAGATTTAAAAAATTACTCGGCATATTGATTACTGGTCTAGTAAATTATGATATACAAGTTAGGCAAGAAGCTTTTCTGATAATTGGTACTTATATATTTGGAACAAAAAAACTTACTATCAATCAAAAATATCGTATTTTCAAAATTATTGCCAAGAGAATATTAATTTTATCTGCAAAATATGAGGATGATGAATTGCTATTTTTAAACAGTTCGGCTTCACTAAATCATATATACAGATTTATTTCAGACTACAACTTCTTTATTGGTGAATTAGAACTAGAGAAAAAACGTAAAATTGCATTTTTCCCTGGTACTTTCGACCCCTTCACTCTAGGTCATAAAGAAATAGCCAAAAATATCAGAGATTTGGGATTCGAAGTATTTTTAGCTGTTGATGAATTTTCTTGGTCAAAAAGAACACAACCACATATGCTAAGACGCGAGATTATAGCAATGAGTATAGCTGACGAATTTAATATTCAAATTTTGCCTCCAGACTTTCAGGTAAATATATCAAATCCCGCAAGCCTTATGCATCTTAGACATTCCTTTGACACAGATGTTGAGGTATACGTAGTAGTTGGTAGCGATGTTATTTTAAACGCATCTAGTTATAAAATAGGGCCTACTCTAGGTTCTATTCATTCTTTTTCTCATATCATATTTGAGCGAAGAAATACAAATGCTAATGAGGATAATACTCCTATTTTAGATGAAAAATTAAAGTCTATAAAAGGTGATACTATAAGACTTAAACTTCCGCCACAATACGAAGATATAAGCTCAACTCAGATACGAAACTATATAGATCAAAATCGCGATATTTCTGCTTTAATTGATCCTTTAGCTCAAAAATTTATATATGAAACTGGAATATACCGAAGAGAACCTCAATACAAAAGCTTATTACAAACTAGTCTTATAAAGGTTGAAGTTGTAGAAGATTTGAATATGGAAATTTTGTCATGCCTTAATAAACAATTTTTTGAAGGTCGAGAAGATTCTCTGAAAAACATGCAAAAATTAGCTCAAGCTAAAAACCCTAGAATTTTGATGATAAAAGATATGATTAGCAATACAATAATTGGCTTTTCGTTCTTCCATTGGACTCGATCAAGTATGTTATTTCACGAATTCAAAGATAATAAAATCTCAGAATTCATAAGAGAAAAAGCTATAGGTAGAATCATAGTAATAGACGGTATATTTAGCTCCAAAAAAGTTAATTACAAGCAATTGAATCAAATACTATTGACTGAAACTCTTTCATTTTGTCTAGCTCGTGATTATACATACGGTATATATCATGAGGGTATCTGTAAAATCAGAAACAAACACATGACAAATGTTTTACAAGATCAGGGATTTTCACCTATAAACATTGGCGGGAAACAATATCCAGTTTATCATGTTAATATGTCAAATCCTTGTACATTAACCTTGGATTTAGATACTATTATAAAAGAGCCCTTTAGGTCGAATGACAATGTAAAGAGAATTATTTTAAAAACAAGAAAAAGGTTACAAAGAACGCTTACAAAATTGTACCCAGGTAATTTAATACTATCATTTGATAGAGATATGCTCTACCAAAAATTAATACAAAAAATTTGTCAAATCAATGATGTAAGCCCAATTCAAACAGAACCTCGAGTTTTGGGAACGAATGTTTGTGCACCATTCGGCTCTATATTAAAAGGATATATAGTTCCAAACACAATTACAAAATCTATTCATTCAGAAAAAATGTTTGCTCCTGATATAGAATCTTTTACAATAGAACCCTATCCACACTATATGAGCCTTAACCATCAGATTGAAATGATAAATGCATTCAACAAACCCATCATTTTAGTTGATGATCTTTTAAATAAAGGATACAGAATAAAAGTTCTTGATCCATTACTTAAAGAAAAACATGTAGATGTAAAACAAATATTAGTAGGCATTTTATCCGGTCGAGGAAAAGAACTAATGGATTTACAGGAGCGTTCAGTCGATTCTGCCTATTTTCTGCCAAAACTTAGAGTATGGTTTAATGAAAACACATTTTACCCATTTATAGGTGGTGAAACTGTTTGGCGAGGTCAAAGTCCTAAAATAAATTTAATTCCATCACTAAATTTCATTTTACCTTATGCCACTCCAAATTTTATAAAAGGCGCAGACGAACTATCTATTTTTGAACTTTCTAAAGTAGCAATTGAAAATTCAAGAGACATTCTAAAAGTTTTAGAAAAAGAATATTTAAAATTAACAGAACGCAATCTTACTTTAAGACACTTAGGCGAAGTATTCATTTCTCCAAGATATCCTGATCGCGGTAAATTCGTAGATTATGACTTGAATTTATCCCCTTCTCGATACTTAGAAAATGATTTAGAACATTTAAACAGAATTAAAAATTTCATATAAAGGGAGATGTTTTAATGTATTACTACACTTATAACGATTCTACTATTATGTCTCAAAAAAAACTATCTTTCAATTTCCAAGAAATTGATGAAACTACTGCTGCAAAATCTAACTTAATTTATTTCATAGGGGCGCTTTCGAACTATGGAAAAGATCAATTTTGTGTAAATTCTATACATGATTGTCTAAAAACAAATGATTCTCTAAAAGATTTAAGAAATAACTCAGCTGAAAATGTATCTATATATTTTCCTGCATGGTTCACATCAAAAATTAGTGAATCTAAGGTCAGCTTTATAAATGAAAATGCTCCAAATATTCTATCTCTTCTTGGGAAAAAGCTTCCTAAGAAATGGAAAGTTAATGTAGTTGCTCTCGGTGATGTTGGCAGAACTTTAGTTGTAGGTTTACGATTATTAGGTGGTGATTCAATAAGCCAAATTGGCATATTTGATTTTGATCAAACTAAAATGGATCGTTTAATTTTCGAAGGAAATCAAATTTTTTCAAATTTCGATAATAGAACATATCCTGAAATTTTCAAACTAAACGAAGATCAAGTTTTTGATTGTGATTTATTTGTTTTCTGTGCAACTAAAGCCATACCTTCACTTGACATAGTTGAAGGCGATGTTCGCATGGTTCAATTTGAGCAAAATTCGAAAATAGTAAATATATACGCTAAAAAAGCTCGTGATTGTAACTACAACGGTCTATTCGCAGTAGTGTCTGACCCAGTTGACTTACTCTGTAAAAGTGCTTATATCTCTTCAAATACTGATGAATCTGGAAATCTTGATTGCAAAGGTCTAAGTGCCTGTCAAATACGTGGTTATGGTTTAGGCGTTATGAATGCTCGCGCAAATTTCTATGCAAAAAATGAATTCAATTTAGATGACTACGATTCGGTAGGTAGAGCATTTGGTCCACATGGAAATGGACTTATTATTGCAAATAGTATTAAAAATTATGATCATGACCTGAGTCTAAAATTAACTGAGCTTACTCAAAATGCCAACTTAGAAGTTAGAAAATTAGGCTTTAAACCATATATAGCACCAGCTCTTTCTTCAGGAGCCATATCTCTTATAAATACAATCTCTGGCAATTGGCATTATAGTGCTCTCTATTTTGACGGCGCTTTTATAGGAACTAAAAACAGGCTTTTAGAAAGTGGATGCGATTGGGAACGCTACGATTTTCCAGAAAAGCTTTATAAAAGATTAGAAGAAACACATTCTTATTTGAAGGAGATTTTATAATGGATTCTTACCTTTTGTCATCTAAGAATCCATCTGAATTTTTGATAAAAATGATTTCTGCATCAGTTAGTAGTTATGACTTTGAATCTATATATTATTCTGATATCATGCCAAATCTTAAGAACAAAAAACTATTACTCGCAATAGATTTAGATGATTTTGGATTTTCAAATGAAATTCATGATTGGATTATTCGAATGCATAAAATCGGTTCTGATTCGCTTGGGGGTTCCGTTGCGGCTCTCTTAATCCGGGGAACGGGTGATTTATACACTAAAACAATAGCTCAAAATATAATTTTTCACATGAATCAAATGGGATGTGCCTTTGTAGGCCATCCCCTAGTTGAAGCTATTGGAAATTTAAGAAACTTTTTAACTATGCAAAAAGTTATAAAAAAAGAATTGTCTGAAGTTTGTCTTGATTGTTGCAAAAATTTAGGAGAACGATTAGTTAATTTTGAATCTCCTAGTTTTAGCAATCCCAATATAGTAGTTCTTCATTCTAGTAATGAAAATCATTCTAACACCCTTCGTTATTGGAATATGATAAAAAGTTATATCCCATTCGATTTAGTACATGAAATCCACATTGAAAATGGCACTGTAAGAGATTGTCATGGCTGTCCTTTTACTATGTGTCTTCATTATGGAAAACAGCGATCATGCTTTTATGGGGGTGTTATGGTTGATGAGGTTTACCCAGCTTTATTGAATGCAGACATAGTTATACTACTCTGTCCTAACTACAATGATGCTCTTACTGCAAATATGTCTGCTGTTATAAACCGCCTAACAGCGCTCTATAGGACCACTAAATTTTATAACAAAATTTTTTATAGTGTAATAGTTTCTGGCAATTCTGGAAGTGATGCTCTTGCTAAGCAATTAATAAGCGCTTTAAATATGAATAAATCATTTACTCTTCCACCTTATTTCGCTACTATGGCTACAGCAAACGATTACAAAGCTATATTTGACGTTCCAGATATAGCTCTAAAATCAAAGAAATTTGCCAAACATATTGAAACCAATTTTAGAAATTACACATTTTAGTAAAATTCTTAAACAAAAAAGTCCTATAATATTTAAATCTGTAATAAAATTTAAATATTATAGGACTCTTATTATAGGACTTTTATTTTAGCAATAATTTTTAAATAACAAATTTTTAATAAGCAAGTGCTATACCATATGATTTAGCAACCTTATCAATATGCTTTTTGAACTCCTTTAATTTATGGTAATTCCCTTCTTCTTGAAGTTCGTAGAATTTTGCTTGTAATTCTTCGATTTCTGGTACTCTTCCTGAAAAATGCATAGCTTGAAGCAAATTGAGTGAAGTAGCAACAAGTGTTGATTTTGCTTGAAATTCTTCCTGCGCTTCCATAATCTCTTCTCTTATCAGAGACATCTCTTCATCTAATTTATAGGCTGCATCCGCTGCATTTTTTAGTTTATCTTTTATAGGCTCTGGTATATTGTGCTGATATTTATAATTCAAAGAATGCTCAATCGTTGCCCAAAAATTCATTGCCAACGTTCTTATCTGTATTTCGGCTAATATCTCCTTCTCTCCGAGTGCAGTCTGTACCGGATACTTAATTATAACATGATAGCTTCTATATCCGCTTTGTTTCATATTTGTAATGTAGTCTCTAACTTCAACTATTCTAAGATCTTTTCCGTCTCTTTGCTTAATCAACTCAACTACAGTCTGTATATCCTCTTCAAATTGACACATAATCCTAATACCTGCGATATCTTCTATCTCAGCCTCTATTCGATTGATATCAAGTGGAATATCTCTTAATTTAGCCTTATCTATTATACTTGAAATCTTCTTAACTCTACCTGTAACAAATTCTATCGGTGAATACTCATCAATTTTTCTAAATTCTTTGCGTATACTCTTAAACTTAACTTTTAATTCTTCTACGGCTTGCTCGTAGGCTATCAAAGCAATTTTCCAATCTTGAATCATGTCCATCCCTCATTTCACATTGTGCTAGCTATATTATACAATTTACGCAATAAATATTCAATGTCTTCTACCACTGATTTCACAGATTTCATACAGTTTTAACAATCTATGCCAGCTCTAGATAATACACCTTTCTCATAATAGTGCTTTTTGCACTTCATTTCTGTAACTAAATCTGCCTTAGCTATCAATGCTTCTGGAGCATTTCTGCCAGTTAATATTAACTCTGCATATTCTGGCTTGTAGCTCATTAGTTTCTCAACTTCCTCTTGTGTAACTAATCCAAGATCTATAGCTATAAATATTTCATCTAGTATAATCAAATCATATTCATTCTTTTCAAATATCTCACGACATCTGACCAACCCCTGCTTAGCATGTTTGATATCCTCTTCATCTTTTTCTCTATCCAACATACATCCACAACCAAATTGTTCTATTTCAATATTCTCAGTCCATCTAGTAATGTTAGTTTCACTATATGCCATACTTTTTACGAATTGACCTACAAAAACTCTCTTATCGCAAAGCAAAGTTCTAAGTGCTACACCAAAAGCAGCTGTAGTTTTTCCTTTGCCATCTCCAGTATAAATATGTATGTATCCTCTTTCCATTTTATTCTTCCTTTCTCAAAAGAAAGCAAGCAAAAGCTTACTTTCTAATCTAATTTCATTTGACTGTATATCTTTTTTTCTAATTCGCTGAGCATAGGATTATTTACAACTCTTTCGTCATCACTTAATAAACTATTTATCTTTGTTTTTACTCTAAGCGGATTACCTTTTAACAAAATTATATTATCACCTAAAAACGCTGCTACTTGAACATCGTGAGTAACTATTATAATAGTCTTTTTTTCATATTGATTCAGCTTAATTATAGAATTCATCAATGTCATTTTAAGTTCATAATCTAATGATTTGAAAGGTTCATCCATCAATATGATATCCGCATCAAATGCAAATGCCCTAGCTATTGAAACACGCTGTTTCATTCCACCACTAAGTGCTTTAGGATACAAATTTTTAGCATTCTCAATCTCTAACATTTTTAAATAAAAATCAATATCTACATCACTATCTTTCTTGAGTATCCATTCTATATTTTCTCTCACACTAAGCCATGGTAACAAACGATCCTCTTGAAATACATATCCAAAACTAATGTTTTGAACACCATCTATTGAACCACCATCACTTTTTGCGAGACCTGCAATTAACCTCAAAAGTGTAGTCTTTCCACACCCAGAAGGCCCAAGTAAACAAGTAATACCATTTCGTTCCAATTTAAGGTTGAATTCATGTATTATATTTTCATTTTTAACAAATGATTTACTCAAATTCTTAATATCTATCATAACTATAAACTCCACTTTCGAAACTTAAGATTTATTCGCTTTAGCAAAATATCAAAACCCATAGCTATAGCAAGTATTATTCCTACCCACGCAAATACTGTTTCTGTTTCAAAATACATGCTGCCATTTTGTAATACGGTTCCTATCCCAAGCTTTGGTTGAACTAATACTTCTGCTGCAATAAGCGCCTTGAAGCTGATAGAAAATGCAGATGTCATACCTGCTACAGCATATGGCGTAATGGAAGGTATATAGATATTTTTTACAATCTGCCCTCTATCTACCTCAAAACTCTTAGCCATTTCAAGCAATTGTTCATCAACCTCTCCAAGCCCAGTCAAAATATTTCCATAAATAATTGGAAATGCCATCATTGTTCCAACAATAACTGGTGCATACGCTCTAGTCCATATCATCAAAAGTAAAATAAAAGCCATTACTGGTGTTGCTTTCATAAAGCTAACTAATGGCCAAATCATATATTTAATTATTTCAAATATATGCGACAAATATGCCAGAACAGCTCCAAGTACAAGTGATATAGAAAAACTTATTAATACTCTTTTTAATGTTGCCATAACAATATTTATAAATTCTTTTTGTCTGACTATATCCACTAATTTTGATAAAGTATATTCTGGTGTAGGCAATAATACTGGCGAAGCTAATTTCATCGCCAGTATTTTCCATATAACTATTATCAATATTAGAGAACTACCTCCGTATATCAAACGCTTATACATTTTATTACCTACTTCCAAAATGAACTATCTGGTATTTTCTCTCCAATAGTTTTAGGATTAAACTCATAAAGTGCTTTCAAATATGTCTCCAAAGCTTTTCTTGAATTTTGTGCTGATTTGAAATGAAAATTACTACGAGGCAAAGCTTTTTTTAGTATAGGAGCAGTTAATCCTATTTCTAACTGTTCACCCATAACAGCAGCTGCTTCCAAATCTGTATTCATCCAATCTATATCGTTAGCTAATGCATATAGCATCGTCTGATATGCATTTGGGTGCTGATTTTTGAATTCTTTTTTTACAAATACAACTGTTTGTGGATATCCAAATTCAGTATTATAAGCTTCTTTCCAATATTTTTGGAAATCATATACTTCTTTTATATCTTTATTTTTCATACTAGCTTTAGTCATAATTGGTTCTGGCAAAACAGCTATAGTAGCTTTTCCAGATATAGCATATGACGCTAAATCCTGTGGACCTGGAAGATAAACTAGATTCACATCTACTTGTGGATCTAAACCATTATCCTTAAGTATTTTTTGTAATAATATATCTGGAGTTGCATTCTTACCAGTTAAATATATATCTTTTCCTCTCAAATTCTCAATAGAACTTATCTCTTCGCTAGATGCTAAATATAAATTTCCCCAAATCATAGTCCCAGCTACTTCATATTCAGCTCCTTTGTTGTACAATATTGCCGCCATATTACTTGGTACAGTGATAACATCTGCCTCTTTAGATAAAATACTTGCACTCGCTAATTTAGGCTGATTTAAAACCTCTACCTTGTAGTCTGCATTAAATCCCAAATAATTTTCATTCAACACTGCTTTTCCAAAACTAACTGCTGTCGGACCTGATAGAACTTTTATGTTGTACTCAAACTTTTCACTCTTCACATCACTATTTGAAACAACACTTCTCGACTCTCCATCCCACTGAATTTCGTATCCTATAGCATACATCAGCGGTCTATATGGCAAATATATCTGTCCTTCTATATCTTTTGATTGAATATTTGACCTTAATTTTTTACCATTTATTTCAAATACATTCTCTTTTGTGTCAAATTTGATTGATGCATTATCGCTTTTAAATTCCAAAACATCTGCTACTCTTTTAATCTCGTATCCAAATTTTTCCTGAAATTCGCTATCTGAAATCATCAAATTGTTGTCTATTAATTTATACCCCTCACCCAATTCATCAATTTTGATACTTTGAGTTTCTAATGCAAATACGCTTTTACTTGCCCCTAGCATAAGTAAAACTAATAAGATAACTCCTAATTTTCTTCTCATCATGATCCTCCCCTATCGTCTATAAAATTGTTTTTCCTCTTATTATTGTAGAGCTTTTGCACAAATTAATCAATATTTACTAGCTCTACGTTCTCTAAGAAAAGAATTCCTTCGTTTATAAATCTAAGATTTTTGTATTTGTTACTAAATAGATAATGCTTCATACCGTTACTAATTGCAATAGCATAATTTTTGTCGTCAATTGTTTTTTGAATCAGTTCATTATCATTTGATCTCAATATATCGTCAATATCCTTTATACTATAGTAGTTATAATAACCTTCAGAATAAAAATTTTGATAAAAATCATTTCTATTTAATTTATCTGCATTTAGCTCTACCACAGCTATATCAAATTCCGATTTATTCAATCTATCGTAGTAAAGTCCACCAACTGCAGTATCAACATTTGACTCTATACCATTTTCCGTTAATATTTGATCTACAATTGCAGATATTTTTAGCGAAACATCTTCATTTTTAGTTAGAATTTTAATTTTTCCGTTTGTATTTTTTAAAATCACATCATCATCTTTTTTCTGAAATTCTTCAATAATCTCTCCTTTGAAAAAAGATTTTACACTTCCACTATAATCATTGAGTATTTCTTTTAAAAACACCTCAAATGGGAATTCCTGTTTTATCTTAGCTCTCAACTCTTTATTTTTTGTAATATCATTATCTAAGTTAAACATTAAGGCAAAAGTTTTATGACTAGATACATGCTTCAAAACATCGCTTCCCTCATATCTATATAATTCTTGTCTAGGTATTGTCGTTAAATCTACGTTTCCCTTGGCAAATTCATTTATAGGCTTTACATTTCCAGTCATAAGTTTCACGATAACTTTATCTAATTTTACATTTTCCTGATTCCAATAATAATCATTTTTCGAAAGTTCTATTTCTTTATGATGCATCCAATTATCAAGTTTAAATGGTCCAGAAAATGTATCCTCATCTCTATATGGATAGTAAATCATTTTGCTAAGTTTAAAAATAAAATTTTGATCTAATTCTTTTAATTTTACCTCTAAGTTTTGCTCATCTATAACATTTATTTCCACCTGTTCTTCTGACTTCATACCCTTCGAATATTCTCTAGCTCCTACTATATTGTACAATTCATCCCTCTGAATAACAGCATTTTCCGGATTTAAAACACTCATCCATGAATTTTTTATATCTAAAGCAGTTAGTTTTTTACCATCAGACCAATTAGTATTTTTGATCGTAAATTTATATACGAGTCCATCATCGGATATCTTATACTCATCTACTATCCCTTTTTTCAACTCATCATTTTCAGTGTAGAATAATCCCTGATAAATTTGTGATATGATTTGCTTGGAATTAGAATCACTAGAAGTTTGTGGATTTAAATCAAGTGGTTCTCCTGACAAATTCATAACCATATAATCTCGTTTTATTTCTAAAATATCTTCAGAATCTATTTTGCTAACTTTTGTTTTTTGTATTTTACACGAAGGTAATATTAATAACAATATTACCAAAAGTATTATCTGTATTTTTCTTAATCTTTGCATGCCCATTCCCCCAGTCTATACCATTAATTATAACATACAAAAAAATACTCCAAATAAATTTTTTAATTTGCCGTATTTAGCTTGAAAATTTACATTTGTGGGTAATTATTAATTGAATATAGTATGGAGGACTGATATGAAATTAATTGACGCTTTTATTCAAAAATACACACGTAATATAGAACTTTATCAGAAGGCTTCTAAATATTGTGCTCAGGTATGTGAAAAGGAGTTGAGTCGTTCAGGTGTTAGAGCTATAGTATCCTACCGAGCTAAGAGCCCTTCGAAGTTAAGAGAAAAAATATTGAAAAGATCTAGTTTTCAAACTTATGCTAGTATCGAAGATATTAGAGATGATATCGTTGATTTAGCTGGTGTACGTATTGCGCTCTACTTTCCTGGAGATCAAGTAGAGATTGAAAAAATATTAAAGAAGAATTTCGACATAATTGATATAAGAAAATTTCCTCGAAAAGATTCAAGTTCAAAATCAAAACCTCAAGTTCCATATCACAAAATGTTTTCCGGATATAGAGCTACCCACTACAGAATGCGATTTAATAACAAAAAGCTTCCTGATAAAAAAAATGATTATAAACAAATTATTTTAGAAGTCCAAGTAGCTTCTGTTTTGATGCATGCATGGGCTGAAGTTGAACATGATTTGGTTTACAAACCTCTAAATGGTACTGTTTCAAAAGCTGAATATGAAATTTTAGATGAACTAAATGGATTAGTATTATCTGGTGAAATAGCTCTAAGTCGGCTTCAAACTGCATATAAAGATCGTATCACTAGGGATCAGCCTTATTTTTCTAATCATTATGAATTAGCAGCATTTTTATACGATAAACTCTCTAATTCATATAATTTCAATCCTGAAACACTTGTAATGGGACGTGCTGATCGCTTATTTAAATTTCTAAAATCAACTAATTTAAATAGTCCAGCACAATTATCTCCTTATTTAGTAAAACTACATTTAAACACTCAAGATTCAACCGTAGTACAGCAAATTACCGACTTAATACTATTTGATGATCCTTCACTTTATGCCGCATATGTGCAGGTGAAGTTAGAAACTTTAAGCCACAATCCATATTCGAATTCTTATATGATTAATGCTAGTCATATTGATTCAATTCATCTCAATGAATTGATAAACGTACTAATTGATTTAGAGATTAGGCACAAAATTTTCACCAGAAATAATGATGATATTTTACCAGAATCTCAGAGTGTAGAGCATGAACTATTTAACTATTTAGATTATATAAAAAACATTCGCAATAAATTGATTCACCGAAAGCACTTACCGTCTGATGAAGATATTCACTATGCTTTAATTGCAGCTAATAAATTAAGCGATTATTTGAATCAATAATATTCTAAATTATACAAATATAATCTATTCTCTTTGATTTTACTCGTGCTAAGCATTTCTCATTGATGTATAATATACTTATGTGGATTTTCTTGTATGTTTCGGGGGGAACTTAAAGATATTCATAGCTATTGTTAGATATCTCAATCTTGTGATATCGTATTTTAAAATTGGAGTGATGATGATGAATGAAGTAAAAAAAATTGCATTACTAACAGGTGGTGGCGATTGTCCAGGTCTTAATGCCGTAATTCGTGCAGTGACTAGAACCGCTATACTAAAATATGGATGTGAAGTTATCGGCTATAAATTTGGTTATCGTGGTCTTTATAACAATGATTTTGTAAATCTCGATTTAGAAGCCGTATCTGGTATATTGCATAAAGGTGGAACTATATTATATAGTTCTAATAAGGACAACTTATTCGATTATACGGTGGAAGAAAACGGTCTAGAAATAAAAAAAGATGTTTCCGATGTAGCTGTTGAAAATCTAAAAAAAGAAAACATTGATGTCTTGATAATATTAGGCGGAGACGGAACACTTACAAGTGCAAGAGATTTTGCTAGAAAAGGAGTCAATGTAATTGGTGTGCCAAAAACTATAGACAATGACCTCTCTTCTACAGATGTTACTTTTGGCTTCAACTCTGCTGTTGATGTTGTAGTCGATGCTTTAGATAAACTTCACACTACTGCTGAATCACACCATAGAATAATGCTTTTAGAAGTAATGGGCAGACATGCTGGTTGGATTGCCTTGCATGCAGGTATTGCTGGTTCTGCAGATGTTATATTGATTCCTGAAATTCCCTACTCTGTAGAAGCTGTTTCTGAAAAGATAATGCAAAGAAGCAATGCTGGCATACCATTTAGTATAATCGTAGTTGCAGAAGGAGCAAAAGAGTTAGGTGGACAACAAATTGTGAATAAAGTCGTGAAAGACAGTCCTGATCCAATTAGATTGGGCGGAATTGGAAATAAACTAGCAAAAGACCTTGAAGAAAGAATAACAGAACATGAGATTCGCTGTACAGTTCTAGGTCACTTGCAACGTGGAGGTATAACATCGGCATATGATCGTCTGTTATCTACTCGTTATGGAGCTGCTGCTGTTGAATTAGCCATGGAAGGCAAATTTGGAAATATGGTTGCAATAAAAGAAGGTAAATTATCATATGAATCTCTCGAAAATGTAATTGGTGAAAATAAACAAGTTAATCCTGATGGTGAACTTGTTTCTGTTGCCAAAGCCCTAGGCATTTCTTTCGGAGATTAAATAAACGACAAAAGAAGGTATTTATATGAACAAAATAGGACAAGAAATACAAAAGATTAGAATTCAAAAAAACATGACAGCTAAGCAATTAGCTAAAAAAATAGGTGTATCTGAAAAATATATATTAGATGTTGAATCTAGTAAAATAATAATAAAAGACCAAGTTTTAAGAAAAATCGAAAAAGCTTTGGGTCAAGATGTCGAAAGCAATCAGTTCTCCATAGCAAGATCTGAAACAGAGATTTATGAAACTATGGAAGATTTATTAGCTGGTGAAACAAATTATAAACCTAAGTCTAAGAAAAATACAAACACAACTAAAGAATCTCATGTTTGGGAAACTGCATTTGGGAATGCTTTTGCAGAATTACCTGTATATGATTACTCTTTAAAAACACTATTATCTACTCGTAGACTACCAATTATAGATAATAGAGTTGAAGGTTTTAACAAAGAACGACTTTTCTATATACAAGTAAATGATTTAGAAATGAAAGGTTTGAGACTGCATAAAAATGACTATGCTCTTGTTGAAAAAACAAAAACATTTAACAAAAATGGAATCTATTTTGTAGAATTTAAAGGTCAACGAATGATACGAAAACTGAAATACGCTGACCAATCAAATTATTATTTGATAAGTCATCCTAATACCTTACGCCAGATTAAGGTACAACAAAAAGAAGTAAATATATTAGGAAGACTTTTCAAAATTGAATTTTATTTGGGCAATTAAAGAAAATGCGCTAATACTTAAATGTATCAGCGCATTTTTTATTTAAATCTCTTCATAAACCTTTTCTACTCTAGCAGTAAATTCTTCTACCGCTGCTTCTTCACTATTAAATTCCATAATAACATGAGGAATTCCACTATATGTGCTAGTTACATAAAATCTCTTATTTGCTCCGCTATACAATGTGTGTTCCTTTTGTCTTTCCACTATTTTCAATAGTATTTTCTTTTTTTTATTAATAGTCAAAGTCGCTTTTTCTTCACTCGTATCCCAGATACTAAATCTTACCGCCATAATAATCCTCCTATTCATTGCTGTCTCTCAAATCCTTTAACATCAATTGTATATTTTTTTTACCCTGCCATTCATTAATTTTAGGTACAAATGCTAAATCTACCACAGATGGCTCTCCAATATTTCTATAATATTCACTCATTGAAAAACCTATGCCATTGATTTTAAGATTATCTTTATAGCCCTGTATTCTCAAATGTTGTTCGTTATTTCCGCAGAATTTTTTATACGAATTCTCTAATTTCACCTCAGTCATTGAAAATATAGGTGTAGGATTCCCCATTCCAAATGGCTCCATTTTCTCAAGTAACTCTAAAAAATCGAAATCCAAATCTTTTGGCAAAACATCGCCAGCCAATACAATTTTAGGATTATATAGTTCTTTGTCTTCCATGTTTAGCTTTTGCATTTTAGAATTCAATCGACTTCGAAGTTCATCAATATAATCAGCTTCCATCGACAATCCACAAGCATTTGCATGACCTCCATATCCTATAAACAAATCTTCGCACGATTTCATTTCTTCATAAAGATCTATTCCATCTATACTTCTACCACTAGCTTTTAATACTCCTTTTTCCGTTTGAGTCATAACTAAAGTAGGTCTATAATATTTATCTCTAAGCCTTCCTGCAATAATTCCCATTACACCTTCTGAGACACTGTCTTCTCTAATTACCAAGAACAAATCATCAGCATATTTTCTTTCAACTAGTTCTTGGCATTTTTCTTCTCCCGATTCCTGAACCGATCTTCTCTCGTCATTTAATTGCTTTAAATAATTTGCGAGTTCTTTTGCTCGTTTTTTGTCATTAGTAACTAAAAGTTCGACACCTAACCTTGCATCTTCCATTCTACCACTAGCATTAAAGCATGGTGCCAATCTAAACCCTATACTCCCTGATTTTATCTCGTCCACTTTCATATCCAAAGCTTCACACAATTCTCTTATTCCCAATCTATTTCCTGATTTCAATTGTAATAATCCAAATTTAACCAAAGTTCTATTTTCATCAGTTAGACTAACTACATCTGCAATAGTAGATAATGCCACTATATCTGTTAGTTCTAGTAATTTTCTTTTAGGTATTTTATAAATCGTATTCAATCCCTGACATATCTTAAATGCTATACCGCATCCACACAATTCTTTAAATGGATAATTGTCTCTATTTAACTTCAAATCAACAAGCAAACAATCTGGAAGTTTTTCTGGTGGGTTATGATGATCAGTTACTATAATATCCAAACCTATTGATTTGCCATACTCAACTTGCTCATAGCAACTAATTCCATTGTCAACTGTTAGTACTATTTCTCCATTCATTTCATTTTTTATATAATCGAGCGCTCCATTGCTAAGCCCATATCCATCAGTATATCTATTTGGAATATAATATTGTACTTGTGGCATAATAGGTTTCAGATACTCAATCAGTACTGATACCGCTCCTATACCATCCATATCATAATCTCCAGCTATTACAAGATTCTTGTTTTGTTTTATAGCAGAAGCTATTTTTTCTACTAATTCCTTCATTCCATCAATGGCCATAGGGTCATAGGTTCTCCTAGGTCTATCACTAAGAAATTCATCTACATCATCTTGTTTTGTTATTCCTCTGTCGGCCATCAATGATTTCAAAATATCGTCACTCTGCTGATCTATATATCGCCATAATGTCTTCATATATAAGCTCCTTATAACAAACTATTGAATTCTAATTCTTCGAAAATTTCTTTTTTTCGATTTTCATTTATTTTTAATTCTAAATCCTTTATTTCTAAATCGTCATTATCAAAAATATCACAGTTGATAGTCGCTAATTGCTTGCTTAAGAATGCATATGCTTTTCCTTCTGCTAATTTATTTAATGGTGATCGATTAACTCCCATTTCTTTAAGTAATGCTTTCAATTCTTTTTCTTCTTTTGCCGAAAGGGATTCTATTGATTCATATAAATTTTCAACTGTTCCATATATTTTTAACAAAGGAATAACCGTTTTGCTTCCTACTCCAGCTACCCCTGGAATATTATCTGACTTATCCCCCTCTATAGCTTTCATGTCTATTATCTGTTTTGGATATTCTAGCCCATAAAAATACTTTATAGTTTCAGGTGTATGTTCAAAAACACCTGAAGGTAATTTGAAATCATTTCGTGATTGACCAATTTCATCATACATATCTTTATTTTTACTTGTCGTTAGCCAAACTCTAGTCGTATCATCTATAAGTTGCAAACTGTCTTGATCTTTAGTCAATATAAAAACATTTGCCTGTCCTCTAAAATGCTTTGAAAGTGACCCTAGAAAATCGTCTGCCTCGTATTGTTCTGACTTAAATTGCGCAACTCCCATCTCATCTAAAATACGTTGCATCAACTGAAATTGACTTTTAAGCTCTGGCGCCGTTTCTTTTCTATGTGCCTTATATTCTTCATAAAGAGCTTTTCTAAATGTATTTCGAGTAACATCCCATGCTACAGCAAAATATTTTGGTTTTTGTTGCTTTATAAGATTCATCAAAGATTTAGTCATCGCATACACACCATTTGTAAATACACCATCAGATGTCTGCATCACTTTCTTTAATGCTGCTTTTCTTTGCTCAGTTGTCTTTGCATATAAATATTCTTTCGGTAATAGTCCAAAAAAAGATGTCGATAATAAACTCGACCCATCTATCAATATCATTTTTTCCATTTTGTTCTCCTCAATTCATACTTTTTACTATCTCATTATATCATAAAAGCCAGATTGTTTTATAAATAATAAAACAATCTGGCTCTTACTTATTCAATAATTATTCTATTTTTTATCAATTTCAAATATCAATTGACCTGATTCAACTCTTTCGCCTTCATCAATCCATACTTTCTTTATTGTTCCAGCAAATGGTGCAGTAACAACTGTTTCCATTTTCATCGCTTCAAGTATAGCTATCGTCTCATTTTCTTTAACTTCCTGCCCTACTTGTACCATTACTTTATACACATTTCCAGGAATACTAGAACCAATTTCACTTTCATTATCTTCATCCGCATATCTCATTTGTGATTCCGATGTTGCCACAGGTTTTCTAGTATCTTTTATTTGAACCTCACGTCTGTTTCCATTTACTTCAAATACAACGCCTCTCATTCCCTGATCATTAACTTTTCCTATTTGAACTAATTTAACAACATGAGTTTTTCCTCGCTCTATATCTATTTCGCAAGTTTCACCTTCTGCAATTCCGTGGAAGAACACATCACTTCCCATTCGCATATAATCTCCATATTTATTGGTATGATCTACATACTCTTTAAATACCTTTGGATAAAGTGCATAACTAAGCAAATCTTTTTGATCAAACTTTTTATTATATGATTCTTCTAAATCATGTTTTGCTTCTTCAAAATCATAGTCTTCTAATAGTTCTCCAGGTCTGCAAGTTATAGGCTCTATTCCCTTCAATATAATTTTTTGAAGTTTTGGATCAAATCCACCTTCTGGTTGTCCCATCATTCCTTGGAAATAACTGATAACAGAATCTGGGAATGCTAAGTCTTTTCCTTTTTCCAATATATTTTCTGGAGTAAGACCATTTTGAACCATGAATATAGCCATGTCTCCAACAGCTTTTGAAGATGGAGTAACTTTAACTATGTCACCAAACATTTGATTAACATCACAATACATTTGCTTAACCTCTTCAAATCTATGACCAAGACCAAAACTTTCAACCTGTGGTTTAAGATTTGAATATTGTCCACCTGGTATCTCATACTTGTATATTTCAGCACTACCAGATTTAAGTCCCGATTCAAAAGACTCATATACACCCCTAACTGCTTGCCAGTAATCCGAAACTTGCTGAAGATGTCCTAAATCAAAACCTGTTTCTCTATCCGTATGCTGAAGTGCGGCTACTATTGAATTAAGTGCTGGCTGACTAGTAAGTCCCGACATACTATTTATAGCAGTATCAACTATGTCAACTCCAGCTTGTGCTGCCATAAGTACAGTAGCAACACCATTTCCAGTCGTATCATGAGTATGCAAGTGTATTGGCATATCCACTTCTTCTTTTAACGTCTTTATAAGCTCATAAGCTGCATGTGGCTTAAGAAGAGCCGACATATCCTTTATTCCCAATATATGTGCTCCTGTAGCTTCTATCTCTTTTGCTTTTCTAACATAATAATCAAGCGTGTATTTATTTTTGTTCGTGTCCAATATGTCTCCAGTATAGCAAAGACACGCTTCTGCAACCTTTCCCTGTTTTAGAACTTCTTCAATAGAAAGCTTCATTCCATCTAACCAGTTAAGCGAATCAAATATTCTATAAACATCTATACCTGCTTCAGCACTTTCTTTTATAAATGATCTTATTACATTGTCTGGATAGTTTTTGTACCCAACTGCATTAGATCCTCTAAGCAACATCTGGAACAAAACATTTGGAACTCTTTTTCTAAGTTCTTCAAGCCTCTGCCATGGCGATTCTTTAAGGAATCTATACGACACATCAAAAGTAGCTCCTCCCCACATTTCAAGTGAGAATAAATCTTTTTCTGCAACAGCTGTAGCTCTAGCTATTTTTATCATATCTCTACTTCTCATTCTAGTTGCCATAAGCGACTGATGAGCATCTCTCATTGTAGTATCAGTTAGCAATAATTTATTTTGACTCTTAACCCACTCAGTTAACCCTTTAGCTCCTCTTTCATCTAGAATTTGTTTTGTGCCTCTAAATGTATTAGGATTTGGCATTTTAGGTATTACTGGTACATCAAATTCTCGCTTTACTCCGCCTGTTTCATTTACTATCTTTTCTCCTAAGAAATTAAGTAATTTATATTCTTGATCTTTTTGTTCTCTTATATCAAACAATTCACTATGGTCTTTTATGAAATTAGTATCACAATTTCCTCTTTTGAATATTTCATGATTTAATACGTTTATCAAGAAATCTGCGTTTGTTTTTATTCCCTCAATTCTATTTTCACGTAACGCTCTAACAGCCTTTCTTCTAGCATCTTCAAATCTTCTGCCAAAAGCCGTCATCTTAAATAGCAAACTATCATAGTATGGAGTTATAACAGACCCTGAGAATCCATTACCCCCATCAAGTCTAATTCCGAATCCCGATGCAGTTCTATATACATCTAGTTTTCCAGTGTCTGGAGCAAAATTGTTGTGAGGGTCTTCTGTAGTTATTCTGCACTGTATAGCATATCCATTAACTACTATGCTTTCTTGATTTTCTATTCCTACTTCGTCCGAGAAAAGTTCATATCCTTGAGCAACTAGGATTTGTGACTGTACTAAATCTATTCCAGTTACCATTTCCGTAACTGTATGCTCAACCTGAATTCTAGGATTCATTTCAATAAAGTAGTGTCTGCCGTCACTATCAACTAAAAACTCGACTGTTCCAGCACCTCTATAATTAACAGCTTTCGCTATTTTCACAGCATCTTCACAAAGTTTCACTCTAGCTGTTTCGTCTAAATTAAGTGCTGGTGCCATTTCTATTACTTTTTGGTGTCTTCTCTGTACTGAACAATCTCTTTCATATAAATGAACTATATTCCCATGATAATCACCTAATATCTGTACTTCAATATGCTTTGGTGATTGAAGATATTTTTCAACAAAAATCGCATCACTACCAAAACTTTTAAGTGCTTCATTTCTTGCCATTCTATATTCAGAAACCAGCTCATTCTCACTTTTCACTATTCTCATACCTCTACCGCCACCACCAGCTGATGCCTTAAGCATTAATGGATAACCACAAACGTCTGCAAATTGTAAAAGTTCAGATTCTGATTGTATAGGTTTTTCTACACCTGGAATAGTTGGTACATCAACTTTTTTTGCTAGAATTTTAGAGTTAATCTTATCTCCAAGTGCATCCATCATATCATGTGTAGGCCCAATAAATACGATACCTGCCTGCTCACACTTCTCAGCAAATTCTGGATTTTCAGACAAAAATCCATAACCAGGATGAATTGCATCTACGCCCTTTTTAACTGCTAATTTTATTATTTCATCTATATTCAAATAAGCTTCAACAGGTCCCTTGCCTTTACCAATTTTATAAGCTTCATCTGCCTTAGTTTTAAATAAGGAATACTTATCCTCCTCAGCGTAAACAGCTACTGAACGAATTCCTAACTCGCTACAAGCTCTAATAATACGTATTGCAATCTCGCCTCTATTGGCAATCAATACTCTTTTAAATTTCTTCATTTTTTCGCCTCCATCCTATAAAATACAGCTGACAACCGATTTCATTTTTAAATGTATATTTTTAGAAAATAATCGCTTTATCATTGAAAAGTGAATCGTTCTATATTGTTAATTCATCACTCTTTTAATAAAAACTATTATAGCATATTTATGCATTAATGTGAAACAAAAAAATATAGCTAATTGAATAATTTCAATTAGCTATATCTATAGTCTATATATTTATAGCGAAGTTAATTGTATTGCCAAAATCAAAATAGTTGGAATAAATGTTATAAGCATAGCTTTTTTTAGTGATATTTTTTGTACTATTGAGTATCCTATTCCAGCGACAATCAAATACCAAATATTAAATACTTCAAATGTACTTAGTATATAATATAGTCCCATTTGGCTTGTATTACTTGCATCTAAAAATGCTGCTGGTGAAAATGTAATTAAATAGTTATCTGTAATAATCATAAGTACGCTTTTAACTATGAATCCGAAAACACTTATACAATATGAGTATACTGTAACAGATATCGTTTGTTTCAATGTTCCATCTCCGCCAAACAATAATGATATCCAATGTGTTAAAAGCCCTTTAAGAAGTGGTGCTACAAAAACGCTCAGCACTCCAAATATAATAGCACTTGCAGTAACAGCATTTATCATAGCATCATTGATTTCTAAACCTTCAACCTGAGTGCCGTTTATTAAACTATCCATAGTAGCTAACTTATAATAATCTTTAGTAAAGATAAAACAAATTACTCCAATCAATGTAAATATTCCTAAAACCATAATACTATCTGGATTTTCCCTTATAGATTCAAATGCTAACTTTGGTTTAGTGAATATTTTACCAATGCGCTCAAGTTTATTCATTTCTTTTTTTTCTTGCTTAATCGTGCTTTCCATATCAAAAATTCATCTCCTATTCATATCTAAGAGCTTCTATCGGATCTAATTTGGCTGCTTTATTAGCAGGATATAAGCCAAAGAAAATACCAACACCTGCAGAAAATATCCATGCAATCGCTATTGTCCCAACACCAGTCGATGGTGGTATTTGTATATATGCCGAAATAATTTGTGCTAGACCCATCCCCAAAAGCGTACCTATTATTCCTCCAACTCCAGATACTATTATTGATTCCACTAGGAATTGCATCATTATGTCCTTATGTTTTGCTCCAAGAGCCTTTCGTATTCCGATTTCTCTTGTTCTCTCTGTAACAGACACTAACATTATGTTCATAACTCCTATTCCACCAACAAGAAGTGAAATAGCTGCTATAGCTCCAATTACTAAAGTTAGCATTCCCATAATTCCATTGACAACTTCCATCTGTCCTTCTGCCGAAAGTATCCTATACTTTTCTTCTCCAACATTACCATGTTTTCGCTCGAGCAGACTAGTTATTTGTTCCATATCTGATTCAATATTTTCTGTTGATTTCAAACTAATTTCTATGGTATAAACATAGTTTCCAAGACCCAATGTTTGTTCAATCACAGATAAAGGAACATATATATTTTTTGGTTCTTCCATTCCACCCATTCCGCTAAACATTGACTTTGGTTTTTCATATACGCCAACAACTATAAATGTCATATTTTGAGAATTCATTTTAGTAACTATTTTAGAGCCAACAACATCCTTTTTGCCAAAAATCTCCATGGCGAGTTCATCATCTATTACTGCAACTTGTCTTTTTGATTGCAAGTCTGAATCTGATAAAAATCTGCCTTCTATAACTTCTATCTTCCCTAATGAATCATACTCTTCATTAACTCCATTAAGCGTTAAGTCTACTTCTTTTTTGGTTAACTTATTTACCATGGTTCCATTTTTATTAAATGTAATAGAACCATGCTCTATTTTATCATACATAGCTCGTCTTATAGAGTTATAGTCCTCTTTCGTCATTTGATCTTTTGTAGTTATTTCTTCTTGATAGTTGTGAAATAGGTATACCCTATTTACTCCAAAAGATTCGAATTCGCCATTTATGGCACTCTCTGTACCATTTCCAAGTGCAACAACCGCTATAACTGAAGCTATTCCTATTATAATACCAAGCATAGTGAGTAATGATCTCATTTTATTTATCCAAATTGCTTTTATAGCTATGGATATACTCTCCCTAAAATTCAATTCTGACTCCCCCTCACCTCATTCATAACATCTGAAATAATCTGTCCGTCCTTAAATGTTATGATGCGCTTAGTTTTTTCTGCAATTTCATTTTCATGTGTAACTATGACAACCGTAGCCCCTTCGTCATTCAACTTTTGAAATATATCCATTATTTCATCCGTAGATTTGGAATCTAAGTTTCCAGTAGGTTCATCTGCTAAAATTATTGCTGGATTATTTACAAGAGACCTAGCAATGGCAACTCTTTGCTTTTGACCTCCAGACAATTCATTTGGATTATGCTCCATTCTCTCTTCTAACCCAACTCTTATAAGAGCATTTCTAGCTTTTTCACGACGTTCTTTTTTACCAATCTTTCCATAAATCATCGGCAACTCTACATTGTGAAGAGCTGAAACTCTAGGAATCAAATTAAAAGATTGAAATACAAATCCTATTTTTTGATTTCTTATATAAGCCAAATCTTCTGCTTTTAATTTTTCAATCTGCTCTCCATCCAAGCTATATAATCCATCACTTGGTTTGTCTAAACACCCCAATATATTCATAAGTGTTGATTTTCCAGAACCAGATGCTCCTATGATGGAAACAAATTCTCCTTTTTTTATATGCAAATCTATTCCTTGAAGTGCTCTTACTTCTACACTCCCTGTATCATAAACTTTCCATAAATCTTTTATCTGAATCATTTCGCCCTCCTAATTAGCATATCTTACACTGTCACCATCGGCTAATGCTGCATCTGGATTAACTACAACTCTCATTCCTTCCTCTAATTCCTCAGCTATTACCTCAACCCTTAAATCACCTTCTAAACCTCTTCTTACGAATTTTTTCGCAATTACATCATTTTCATTTATCATAAACATATACAATTTACCACTATCTGGATCTTTTTTTAGCGCTTCATATGGTATAGTAAATGCATTATCTCTATGATCTGCCAATATTTCAAGGCTTGCTGAGTAATTTGACTTCAAATCTGATGTTTCTTCATCAAACGACACTTTTACTTCAACTGACGTTTCTTTGCTCTGACCTAGATTAACTACCTTTGCAGCCGAAGCTATATCTGTAATCTTCCCTGCATAAACTTTATCCAACCCTTCAACTTGAATTTCAACTGGTTGGTTTAAACCTATTTTTTGTACTTCATATTCATTTATAGATGTAACAACTTCTAAATTCGCTACGTCTTCAACAATAAAAGCTACTTCTCCAGCTTGGATTTGGTCTATTTCTTTTGTCAATATATCTGAAACCATACCTTTTATCGGTGCTTTAATCCTAGTTTTTTCTATTTCATTTTTAAGTTTTGCTATACTAAGTTCGGTAGATTCTATTTGCTTTTTTTGAATTGATATTTCCGAGTTAAGCCCTGTATTACTCTTTTTCTGTGCCGCCGCATAATCATTTTTACATTGATCTAGTTTATCTTTAGCATCGCTTAAATCTTTTTCACTTATGGCTCCTATTTCAAATAGTTTCTTTTGCTCATCGTAATTACTTTGCATCTGCTTATAATTAATTTTTGCATTTTCTGCCGCTGAATTATATTGTTGTCCGCTTTCCTGTACCAATTTGTTCAATGTATCCTTTTCTATTCCCAATTTAAGTTCAGCAGTTTTCAACTGATTTTGTAAATCGAAATCATCCATTTGAGCAAGTACTTCGTTTTGCTCAACTACATTTCCTTCCTCTACCAATATTTTCATGACTTTTCCAGACAATTCAGCAACAACTTCTCTGGTATCTTTAGGCATTATTCTTCCATTTGTATATACTTTTGATTCTAAATTATCAATTTCAATTTGATCCGTTTTCACAAACTTAAATGTATTATCTGTCTTACTTAAACTTTTTAACCCCATTATAATGACAAAAACAATCAGAGCCATTCCAATTATTCCCATCATTGCCTTTTTCTTTTTCTTCATACCCTCATCTCCCAATCTCGTATTTCTTTCTAATTTATTATACAATTCGAATCTTATAATAACATTAAAATTTCCTTATATTTGGATTGGCTTTACTATTGCGGAAAACGGTTTTTTGTAATAGAATAATTAGGCAGTACAAACTTAGGAGGAGGGTTTTATTATGCAAAAAAAATCTTTAAAAGCTATAGCAATAATGCTTGTTTGTACATTATTTGTTATGGTACCAATGGCTAGCGTATTTGCAGCTAATTCGGAGGAAAAAACTGTTACTATTTTACAAACATCTGACCTTCATGGTCGAATTTACGCTTACAACTATGCTACTGATTCAGTAGATAGTGATGCTGGTCTTGCTAAAATTAAAACTTTAGTAGATCAAGAAAGAGCTAAGGATCCAAAAGCACTTTTAATCGACTGTGGTGATACTATTCAAGATAATAGCGCATCGCTTTTCCACGATTTACCTGTACATCCAATGATCGAAGTATTAAATGAAATGAAATATGATGTATGGACTCTTGGAAACCATGAATTCAATTTTGGATTAGACATTGTTGAAAAAAATATTAAGGGATTCAATGGAACTGTTTTGGCTTCAAACATATATAAAGAAGGAACTGAAGAACGTTTTGTTGATGGATACAAAATATTTGATGTAGATGGCGTTAAAGTTGCAGTGGTTGGTATGATTCCACCATACGTTCCTGTATGGGAAGCTAGTACTCCATCACACTTCAAAGGTTTAGAATTTAAGCCAGTATTGGAAGAAACAAAAAAAGTTATCAAAGAATTAGAAGGTAAATATGATGTATTAGTTGGTGCATACCACGTTGGTCCTGAAGGAGAGCACGGTTATGAGGGCGTTCGTGAAGTTGCTAATGCCTGTCCAGAATTTGACGCTATTTTAGCTGGTCACGCTCACTCTGCTATCAATGAGGAAGTAAATGGCGTTCGCATAGTTGAACCTAAAAAATACGGTTGGGCTCTTGCAAAAGTTCAGATTAAACTAAACAAAGAAAATGATAAATGGACTGTAAAGGAAGTCACTGGAGAAAACTTAGAAACTAAACCAGTTGATGAAGATGCTACTATATTAGAAGAATTCAAATCAGTTCATGATAAATCTATCGCTGATGCAAATGAAGTAGTTGGTAAAATAACAGCTGATTTTATCCAGCGTCCAGACTATATAACTGGCGAAGATAAAATAACAACTATGCCAACTGCACAATTAGAAGACACTTCTGTTATTGATTTAATCAATGAAGTTCAAATGTATTATTCTAAAGCAGATGTAAGTTCTGCTGCACTTTTCAATTTTGGATCAAATCTAAAAGCTGGAGACTTCAAGAAAAAAGATGTTGCTTATATCTACAAATATGACAACACTTTGATGGGAGTAAACATCACTGGTGAAAACCTTATCAAATATATGGAATGGTCTGCTAGTTATTATAATGCTGCTAAAGACGGAGACGTAACTATTAGTTTCAATCCTAAAGTAAGAGGCTATAACTATGACATGTTCTCTGGCGTTTCTTATGATATCGATTTAAGCCAAGAAGTTGGAAATAGAATCAAAAATGTAAAAGTAGCTGGAAAAGAATTAGATCCTAAAAAGGTATATAAATTAGCTGTAAACAACTATCGTTACGGAACTCTACAAGGTCTTGAATTGATAAAAGCAGAAGATAAATATTACGACGCTTACGATGAATTCCAAGATGGCGGTAGAATCAGAGAATTAATAGTTAGATACACTAAAGAAGTAAAAAAAGGAACATTAAACCCTACTGTTGATAATAACTGGAAAATAATTGGTGTTTCTTTAGATTCACCTTACAAAGAAGTTATTTTCAATCTCGTAAAAGAAGGAAAATTAGCTATACCAACATCTGAAGATGGTAGAACTAAAAATGTTAAAGCTCTAAATGTAAACGAGCTATTAAAAGAGGGCGTTATCAGTGAAAACACTACTTCTACAAAAGAAGAAGTTAAAGCTCCTGTAGTTAGCGAAAAGGAAAATACCCCTGCTACAAAAGAGGAAGTTAAAGTTCCTGCTAAAGAAATAGTTAAAGCAACTGATACTCAAATTTACGTTGTAAAATCAGGAGATGTTCTTTGGAAAATTGCTGAAAAATTCGGCATGAAATGGGAAGATCTTGCATCTAGCAATAATCTTAAAAACCCTAATGTTATAAATGTTGGACAAAAGCTTGTAATTCCAGCAAAATAGATTTAAAAAAGCTAGTAACTTGTATAAACATTTACAAGTACTAGCTTTTCTTATGTTCTTTTTTATTTTTTATCACACGCTATGAGCTGAGCACTAATTATAGCTGTAATTGGAACTGTGAGTATTATTCCTATACTGCCTGAAAAACCTTGTATCATTTCTATAGCAACTTCTTGCAAATTTAGAAACTGAAGTGGTTGAAGCTGATATCCATACATTAGCATCATAGTCGTCAGCGAACCACCTGCAAAAGCAAGTATCAATGTATTAGACATGGTTCCCATAATATCCTTGCCAACATTCATTCCTGACAAAAACAAAGCTTTTCTTTTTAAATCAGGTCTATGAACGTGTATTTCAGAAATAGCTGAAGCAATGCTCATTGCTACATCCATGACTGCACCTATCGATGCTATCAATATAGCTGCAAACATCAATCCTGATATATCTATGCCATAGCCCTGAACCATATAAGCTAATTGATCTCCTTGCTGCATATTTACTCCTGATAAATTAGTAACCATTCCGGCAATAAACGATATTAATCCTGCAATGCTCATGCCTACTATTGTACCTAATATGGCAGCTATTGTTTTTTTATTAAATTCACTTATCAGTATAAACGATATAACTACTGTAATAGACATCAGTATTATAGTTGTAACTACTGCACTTCTTCCACTAAACAGTTCTGGTACTAGCACAAATATCACTATAGTTCCTGTAAATATCAATGAAATAGCCGATCTAAACCCCTTCATTCCTCCTAGCAAAATGAGCAACATCAAAAACACACCCATTATAACAAAAACACTTATTTCTCTCCTATAATTGTAAACCCAAGCCTGAGGACCTTCATCTGTCTCATGTATTCCTGCAACAATATTCATATTCTCTTTAGCTAACACATTATGACTTCTGGTGAGTAAATTTGTAGATTCATATATATTTCCTTTATACTTTCCTGTCAGTATTTCTATTTTTAGTTCCTGTTTGCCATTGAATCTACCTGGAATAGCTTCATCGGCCTCTAACTCTTCTGAATCCACAGAAACTACTTTTGCTTTTTCAAAATCTTGATTAAAGTATTTAGGTATATTATGTTTATTACCAATAACTGGTGACTGCCAAATAATTATAGGTATACTAACCAAAACAAGTATGATAAATAACCGCTGTCTTATCCAATCCTTCACATACAACACCTCTACTTTATTTTATTTATATTTTTTATTATGAATGATAAGCTACCATCTGGGTTATTGATTATCTCAATCTTATCCTGCCTATCTAGATATTCTACTGGAAGTTTTATTTCAATACCTTCATCTATCAATATTTTGTGTTTTTTTGTGAGTGTCTTTTGCACTGGTTCGCTAACCTCTATCTTATCTTTAAGTAATCCTTTTTTATCCATTTCATCCTTGCATATTTCCTTTATTTCATGCTGTTCTTTAAAAACTGCATCTACAATTTCTTCAAATACAATTTCTTCATCTTCAAATGCTTTTCGAGACATCTCTGATTTAAATTTTTGCATAGCTTTTTGCTCATCATCACAATATTTTTTTACAACTGATTTCATTGTTTGCTCACATTGTTTCATTTTTTCATATGTTGACTTGCCCTCTTCAACCTCTAATACTAGTTCTGAAAGATAATATCTTTTTTCACCATCAATCTCGCATTTTTTTTCCTTTAGATATACCTCTAGTGTATTTAGATTGATTATAAAGCACTCTCCTATCTTTTGCTTTAATCCAGGAAGTGTAGTCATTTGCCTTATAATTTTATTTTGTTGACCATTTTCACTACTCTCTACATAATGAATATAACTCTCCTTATATGGAAATTTAAACATTCCAAAACATGGATCTCCATTCATATCGAATTTAACAAAAATATAGTCTCCAGCACTTATATCAACATATTTATCAAGTAATCCATAAAAAATTTGACCAATTTCTTTTGTAGCTTCTAAAAAATACTCCCCATCTTCACTCAATTTTTCAGCTATTATCCTGACCTTGTTGTCTTCCTCTCTAAAAAAAAGTTTCTTAACTTTTAAATCATCAATTAAATTCAATATGTGAGCATAAACGAAATCTAAACTCGCTTCATCATCCTCTAGAAAATTATCCGAGAAAATAGGCATACCATTTTCTATATCTAATATATGTAAAATCCCTCTATCAATTTTTATCTTATCATCCATATTAAAATCTCCTCATCTGCATTATTCTTTTATAAAACTTCGTCCATTCTTTATTATAAAGTTAATCAAGCAAATTGTCCATTAATCAAAAAAGAGAGGTTTTTAACCTCTCTCTAAAATACTATATTTATATACAATATAATTTATTTTAATATATCCTTTAAGAAACTATCTCCATTCTTGATAGATTCTACCTCGAATATATCAGCTATAGTTTGACCCATATCTGCAAAACTATTTCGAGTTTTTAAATCAAATCCTGCCTTTAATTCCTTTCCGTATGCCAAAAATGGAACATATTCTCTAGTATGATCTGTTCCTGGGTGCGTTGGATCACAACCATGGTCTGCCGTTATAAACAACACATCTGTATCTTCCATTTTGTCCATAAGTTCTCCTAAGCGTACGTCAAACTCTTCTAGACCACGACCATATGCTTCTACGTTATTTCTGTGACCCCATTGCATATCAAAGTCAACTAAATTTGTAAATATCAAACCTTTTTCACTTTGAGCCATATACTCTAATGTTTTGTCCATACCATCCATGTTATTCTTGGTATGAACAGCATCTGTAACACCTTGACCCAAGAATATATCTTCAATTTTACCCACTGCCATTACAGGATATCCTGCATCTTTTAAAGAATCCAAGACCATCTTGTGTGGTGGCATAAGTGAAAAATCATGACGGTTAGCAGTTCTTGTAAAGCTTCCCTTTGAACCTATAAATGGTCTTGCAATTACCCTAGCGACCCCATGTTCACCTTGTAAGAAATCTCTTGATTTTTGGCAAATATCATATAATTTTTCTAATGGAATAATTTCTTCATGTGCAGCTATCTGAAATACGCTATCTGCAGAAGTATATACTATAGGTGTCCCAGTTTTTACATGTTCTTCACCTAGTTCTTCTATAATTGCTGTTCCTGAAGCAGTTTTATTTCCAAGCATATCTAAACCTGTTACTTCCTTAAATTTATCTATAACATCTTGTGGAAATCCATTTGGATACGTTGGAAAAGGTTTTTCAGATACTATACCAACCATCTCCCAGTGACCAGTAGTTGTATCTTTTCCATTGCTCTGCTCTGCAAATCTTGCATAACAACCAATTGGTTCATTCACTTTTTTAGGACCAACTATCGACTCTATGTTTCCATAACCTAACTTTTCCATATTAGGTAAATTAAGCCCACCCATAGCTTCGCAAATATGTCCTATTGTATTTGCTCCTACATCTCCATATTTTTCAGCATCTGGCATGTAACCCATACCTACGCTATCCATTACTATCCATATTACTCTTTTAATCATATTTTATTCCCTCCTAATAACCTATACCTAAACTAATTATATGATACTTTCTCAAAGCCTTCCTGTCAATGATACTTATCACACTTTTACATTTATATTTTACTTCTAAAAACAAAAATAGAGCTTCGATTAATTTCAAACACAAAATCAATCAAAGCTCTAAATATTTATAGCTCCTAAGCTGGATTAAATACCAATGCATTTTTCTTTTTAGATCTCCATTCAAGCACTATCTCAAAATCTCCAATTTTAAAATTTAAAGTACAGTTTTCGTACTCAACGCCTTGTTCTTCATCTTTACTAATTAGTTCAAATCTATTAATATTTTCCATAAAATTCACATCCCATTCAAATTTATATATAATAAAAATCAGTTATTTTCTATGTTTTTAACTTATACCCTGATTATACTATTTAAATATGAATTTTTGATGAATAAAACAGTGTAAAATGTTAATTTTTTTAAACTTTAGCTAAATTCTATTGTAACTCCTTTATTCTCTTCATACATTCTGTATATCAAATTATAGTTTTTATCCATTTTGGAAACAAATCTTTGATTATAAACAACACTGCTTAACAAGAACCAATCGTCAGCTTTATGCTCATTCACCGATATAAAATTTATAAAATCGCCTTCTATATTTTTTATTATACCAGTATCTATAATTTCTCCGCTACTATCATATAAAACCGTGAAATCCTCTATAAATATTCCAAATAAATAATCTAAATATGTCATTATCAATATAGCTACATAATTTAGTACCAAAAATACTAATTCTATCAAAGCTAAATAAAATATGATCATAGAATTGTAAGGCTGTATATCACTAACTTCCAATATATTGTCATTCGAATCAATTTCTGAATCAACATAAGATATAGTAAGTATAGGACTCACTCTAAATTCATCAAATACAATTATAGTAAAGTGAAGCATCATGGATGCAGTAACTATATTAGCTAATATCATATTTATAAGAATTATATATTTGATTTTCTTGTGTAGTTGATGCAATCGTTTTTTTCTTCTCAGTAAGTAGATACTAATTGATATAACAACAATACCAGCCAATATTCTTTCTTTAGCTATAAAGCTAAAAAAGCCTAATACCTGTATACAATTTACAAATAGCACTCTGCTAAATTGACTATTGTATTTTTTTAAAGATATTTTGGAAGCATTGTTTAATCTCCATAGAATAAAAAATGAGTAAAAAAAAGGAATAAGGCATAATATATAAACAAAAAATGCTTGATTTTGACTTTCAAATCTAAGTATATTTCTGCTAACATTCGCCTTCATAAATATGCCAATCAGTACTCCAATTATAATCCAATAGGCATAATAGTATAATTCACTATTTTTATTTACTAAATGGCGTATAGAATGACTCCTTTTTAATTGTTTGTTGACCTGTCTTTGCAAGAAGAAAAAAAACACCATCGATAGTATAAACAATGCGATCATAAGAGCAATTACAACGTCTAAATCATTCATTAAAAATCCCCCTAAGTACATTACTTTTTATTTTAATTTAACCGAATAATAAACTTGAACTATAATCATAAACCAGAAAAAAATCACTGCACCCGTTGCTTCTGGGAAAGTTAATTTTCTTGAACGAATATACCTAACTATAGCTCTGTGACTAAGTTTGAGTTTTCTATATCCTATAGCTATTATAATTAAGAATAAAAAATAAATTCCTAATTCAGAAATAATGTTTCCAAAGTTAAGCCATTTATGAAGTAATTTTGTATCTATTACAATTGCTTCTATTGCTACCGATACTATTATAACTAAGCTCATCATTACAAAAACTAATTTTTGCTTAAATAACAAACTAGCTCTCTTGATAGTATCTCCCATAAGTATTTTTATAAATCTAAAATATACTGCCATTGTACCTAAATTCATCAAATAAAAAAATGCTGAAATATTAGTATCATAATAATTCTTTTTAACCAAGAATTTACTTAAAGCACCCGCCGACAAAGGTGCCCCTGTCATAGAAAGTATGGCTATAATCAATGCAAACGAAAGCATCGGGCTATATTGATATAACGATTTAATCTTTCTAATATCTCTCTCTTTAGTAAGTGTTATTATAGTTCCTACAATCAAAAATAACAAACTCTTAGAAAAAAAGTGATTAATCAAATGAAGCATAGTTCCACTGCTAGCTATCTCTTGTCCTGTCAAACTTATTATTATAAGCCCCATTTGAGATATTGTTGAAAAAGCTAATATGCGTTTCATATCATTATCTATAATAGCCATAAATATACCAAACAAAGCTGTAACTATTCCAACAATAAGCAAGAATGAATTCATATCGTAAATAGGCATCATCATTTGTATTCTAATAAAACCATATACTCCAATTTTTACAAGTAACCCAGATAAAAATGCCGAAATCGGAGTCATAGCAGAACTATGTGCTAGGGGCAACCAACTGCTCATCGGTACAACCGCAGACTTTAAGCAAAATGCAGTTATAAATAATCCATAGCATAATAATAGCTCTGGAGTATAACCTAACACTTCGACTGCATCGTGAACTAAGTCTATATTAAGAGTTCCTATCTTTACATATAGTAGTATTATTCCTAATAGATAAAATATCATTCCCACACTATTGTATAATAGATAATACAGACTCGCTTTCAATGATTTCGAATCCTTCTTTAATAAAATCATCAAACTAGAAAGTATGGTAACTAACTCGAATCCAACAAACATAGAAAACAAATCGTTAACGATAAAAAGCATATACAATGCTCCTTGTATGAATTCTATAAAAAACCAAAACTTTGTATTTTCAGCTTTTTCATCCCAAGAGTATAAAAATATTATCCATATGCCTATATTAGTCATTCCCATAAATGTGAGACTTATATTATCTAAACTAATCTCAATTCCAGCTATTTTGTCTAAATCACCTATGACCCACGAATAATTGGAGTATAAGTGCAATTTATAAATAAGCAAAATTATCCCCAAACTAAAAATTAATTGAAATATAAAAACAAATCTATTAGACTTTTTGCTGTCTAGAAGATATAAAAATATACCAAGAATCATTGGGATAAATACAAGTCCTAGTGCCAATACATTCATTTAATCAACCCTTTCAAAGATTCTCTTCCATTCTAATGTCCCATAATAGTGAAAAATTTTTATAGATATCATAAGAGTAAGAGCTGTAATAGATGCTCCAATCACTATGGCCGTAATCATTAATGCCTGTGGTAGTGGATCAACTGCAATACCTTTTCCTATTCCCTCTATAGGAAGTGTATTTCCTGTCTTATCCATAAAAAATACAAACATAAGTATCAATGCGCTCTGTATTGTACTCAATCCAATAATTGCTTTTATTATGTTTTTTGAAAAAACAATCATATAAAATCCAAGTGCTATTATAAAAAATACTAATACATATTTAATCATTAAACTTGCCCCTCTCCCAAGAATAGCCCTATTATTCCACCTACACCTAACGCAACTTTAAATCCTATGATTAAATTTAATATCATGAGCATCCATCTTCTCAGATCTCCAACATATGATCTATTAAATAGAATCATTGTCGAAAGTACTACCAGTAATAAAAATAAGAATTTCTCATATATAAATATTTTTTTTACATCTAGTATCTGTTCTCCCTTTATGAAATACAACAAAAAATATGAAGTAGCAAGTACTACCCCACCTTGAAATCCTCCACCTGGCGACAAATCGCCATTTATTATTATATACAATCCAAATATAAGTATATATGGAAAAAGTACTCGACTAATAGCTTTTAATACATTATACTCACTCACGCAAACTCCCCCTATTTTTCACTATGCCCTAGATAAGAAACGCCTGCTGCTACTATGAATAATATAGTAGCTTCAAATATCGAATCAAATAATCTATAGTCTAAGTATATAGCTGTCACATAATTTCTAGCTCCAGTCTCTGCAAAACTATTCGCTCTATAATAATTTGCTGCGCTAGTATTATATCCTGAAAATTCATTTAAAACTATATCTATTATCATAAAGGAAATTAACAATAAAAAAATACTAACCATTATCTTAAAATATTTTCTCATCATTTACCTCCTCTTTCAATTGTATTGATTCGTAAGACATCAATAGATATTTCAGTCTATTAATCATAAGATTTTGACTATTTCCCTCTATTTCGAGAAAATTTTGCTTTCCATTGTATGTTACCAATAAATCAATATGACCTTCTCTCAAAGCTTTTCTTCTTGAGGGTCTGTAATTTGCCTTGTAATGATATATTTTTAGTTTCAATTTGTAATACTCTGAAAACTCATTCATCAGATCTTCAAATTGTTTTTCTATTTTATCATCATTTAGCTCGCCTCTACCAACACCTCTAAATACAACAACTACGAATGTCTTCTGTTTTGAAACAGCAATTATATATATAAGTGGTACCAAACCACAACCTATAGATACTTCAGCTAATGATAAGTCTGGAGCATTGTATATAAAATATATGCTCGCCGTAATTAATGAAAAGAAAAAAGAATACATTATCAGGTAAAGATTGTTTTCCACTCTAATCATGCAAACCATAAGTATTATCAAAATAGCGAGTAAAAAATATACATACATATTATCACTTCCTATCTTTTGGTTCTATTCCATGCTTGTATGCCGAACTTGCAACAATTTGACTAGCTATAGGATTAGTCATGAGATAAAAAATCAATATAATAACAAGTTTCAACGACATTTCACTCCATCCTGATCTAACTATTAAAGCAAGCATCAATGTAAGAAATGTAACAGAATCTATTTTGCTGCTATTTAATAATTTTTCGTATATTCCCTTTAACCTAAATAATCCAGCAAGGCCAATTAAAAGAAAACACCAAGCTAAGACTATAAGTATTTCATCTATCATTTCAACCTACCCCCACTCAATAAAAACCGTGATATAAGTGTTATAGCAACAAAACCTATGATGCTATATGTTATTGTAATATCTAACATCACTGGCAAGTCCATTAAAACAGCAAACACAGTTATAAGCAATATGGTTTTTATACTAAGTAAATTAATAACCATGACTCTTTCCCAAACGTTTTTACTCCTGAGTAAATATATGACCAGTACTAATATCGCAAATATCAAAATATAACATGTAGCCTTTAACATATTACTCTCCCCTAATCCTCTGTTTTTTTACAAATGGTTTTTGAAACCTTGACAATATAGTGTGCCTTATTGCTTCTTCCTCAAATGAATCTTTTGCAAATCCAAGAACCGTAAGTTTTGACCCTTCCACTTTAAGTGTAATAGTTCCTGGTGTAAGAGTTATAGCATTTGCTATTAGCATGGTAATAAATGGATCTTTGAACTCGAGCTCTACTTCTAATATAACTGGTGTGTCGTCACCTATCATTATTCTTACTATATGCTGAAATGCAGCTTTAAACATCTCTACCATTACAATTTCTAAAAACCAAATAGTTCTCCAAATAGCTTGTCCTTTCAAATATTTAACATCATTATTTTTGAAAATTTTATTTGAAAACAAAAGAACTATGCTAGCAACTATAATCCCTTTTACCAATGATTCTATGGAAAAAGAAGATTCTAATATCATCCAAAAAAACAAATAGGACACCCATTTAAGCAATTTATTCATCAAAACCACCCTTATAAATACCGTATATTTTATTTCTATAACTTCATTTATAATCTTTTACCCCTTTTATGGAAAAGTCTAACATTTTTTGTATCTAAATTTTGTAAAAAAATAAGAAAAATCAATGATAATCATCGATTTCTCTTTCATCTAATCAACTAGTTTTTTATCAGGTCTACCAATATAATAGCCCTGCAAATAATTTGCACCCATTTTCTCCAATTCGTCTCTTAATTCTTTTGATTCTACAAATTCGGCAACAATCTTTACACTCTCTAATTTTAACATATTTATAATGCACTGAAGCCTCTTACGTGCTTTTTCATCATCTAATACATGTCTAACTAAACTTCCATCAATCTTTACAAAATCGACATCCAACACACGAAGTAAATTGAAATTTGAAAAACCAGAACCAAAATCATCTATCGCTATTTTAAATCCCTTATTTTGTAATTTTTTTAGATATCTTACAAAATTATCATTGAAATCATAAGCACTAGTCTCTGTAATTTCAAGTGTAATCAGACTTTCTGGTATATCATAACATTTTAGTTTTTTAACTAACTCATCTATAAACCTTTCATTTAATTCTATACCTGACAAATTTATAGAATATTTATACTTTGAAAATTCACTACTATCGCTTGTAAGTTTTTTGAAAAAGGCCTCATACAATTGCATATCTAGTACAGAAATCAAACCATGCTTCTCGGCAAAACAAATAAATGGATAAGGAGCTAACACTTCGTCTTTGTACTTAAAACGCATAAGTACTTCGTATCTTGTTATACTCTCATCTTTTACACTATAAAGTGGCTGAAAATAAGGTATTATAGATTTTTCGCTATATTCTAAGCATTCATCTAATATCCTCCCTATATTTTTCTCTCGTTCTCCATAGTGAATAACAGCATTCATACTAATCTGGCTTACGACTCCTAAATCATGATATTTGATATACTCATCTAATTCTTTTATATCTCCCGGATCAATATCCACATCAAATTTAATTTCAGAATACAATATTTTTGCACTCTTTTTTTTATTCAAAATCAAATCAGAAAATTCTTCGAAGAACCCTATCCAATATTCATTCTGATTTTTCGACAAAAACAAAAACGTTCCCTTTCTCAAATATATACATTTGATTTTTGTGTTCATTATCAAAAACCTTTTAATCATTCCAAAGCATTTTTTCATTGATCTTTTTTCACATATTACATCGAAATTTACAATGCTTACAATCAATGCTTTTCTATTAAGTTTTTCAGAATTAATCTTTCTTCTGTAAAAAAAGTCAAACGCTAAATAGTTTTTCATACCACTTTCGTCATTCATAAAATATCCTTCATAAATGTATACTAAAAACACAATTAAATATATGAGTAAATTGATAAGTATAGGATGCATGCTTACCATGAATTTCTTTCTAGCATAATTTATTATACTATCTGTATTCAAAAAATAAACTCGCTGTATTCCAAATTTATCTACTATTTCCCCATATATAACTTGATATGTTCTGCCATTTTCTTCTAGTACCTCTCTGTTATACCCTTCACAAATATATTTGTTGTTAAAAGTGCCTTTGCTATAATTACTCTGTCTAAATACACTTTTATCAAATAAATAAACATAATCATCTTCTTGCAAATACCTATATCCATATTCCACTCTAGAATCGCAATCTCTTCGATAAAATAATCTTTTTACCTCATCTATATTTTCTAAAGCCAATTTGTTATAGTATTCCGTATTTATAGATATTTGGTGATGTATTTCTTTTTCTGCACTTCTAATAAAGTCTTCACAATTTTGATTCATTCGTCTACTTAAAAAAAACATCATTTCTACGAAAATAAATATCATCAAAATAACATAGCGCTTCTTTATCTTCATTAAATTTCCTTTCCCCCGATACCACTAGTTTTTATTATAGCATATTTATTTTAAATTTATGTGTTCTTTATTACTTTTATTATCAAAACATTTTACTATATTCCGTATTTAACGTAACAAAAAAATCTCAGACAATGTCTGAGATTTTTTAATATGGTGGAGTCGGTGGGAGTCGAACCCACGTCCGAAAACATTTTCCACAGAGCTTCTCCTGATACAGTTGCTAATTTATATTTAACTTCAATGAACTCTTAGCAACAAGATTTCAAATCCGCGAGCCTATAATACAGCCATCTAGTCTAGACACCCTAGATGCCGTTTCCTGCTTTAATTTGAGACTTAAGCTAGACTAGGCAGGTCTAATCTAGTAAGTCAGCTGCAACTTAGGCAGCTAATGCGTAATTATTATTATCTGCGTTTATATTTATGTTCTAGTTTTTGAAGTGAACCCGAACGTAAACACTACCAGCTACTCTATGTTCCACATCCCCGTCGAAACCATTTTCGACCCCTAATATTTCTCACTCATATGCTTTCTCATTCGGCGATCAGCATCTTTTTTAGCAAGAGTCTGTCTTTTATCATGAAGCTTCTTACCCTTTGCTACTGCCAATTCAATCTTGGCTCTACCACCTTTTAAGTAAAGCTTTAGAGGAATCAAGGAATATCCCTTCTGCTGAACATATCCTATCAGTTTTCTAATTTCTCGCTTATGAAGCAATAACTTTCTAACTCTCAAAGGATCAACATTGTAGATATTACCTTGCTCATAAGGACTAATGTGCATAGAATACACAAATATTTCTGCATCCTTTATGCTAGCATAGCTATCTTTCAAATTAACTTTTCCTTTTCTAATAGACTTTATTTCAGTTCCAGTCAAAACAACTCCAACTTCAATAGTATCTTCTATAAAAAAATCATGCCTAGCTTTTTTGTTGTTTGCTATCACTCTGTAATTTTCACTTGCCATGCTCAACACTCTCCTTACAAGACTTCCCTATTATAGCAAATTTCAACGAATAAGTCAATTAATCTTGGCACCAAATGGTAATAATGCAAGTTTTGCTAGTTTAAAATGTTGTAATCCAAATGGTATCCCTATTACAGTCACGCATAATAACGCTCCAAATATCAAATGTCCTAAACATAATTCCCATCCAAGGAATATTATCCAAAGAATATTTAAAAGCAGACCGCCTGCTCCAAATTCACCAACTTCAGCGTTTCTGCCAAATGGAACTAAAGTAAGTCCTGCAATCTTGAAACACTGCATACCAAATGGTATCCCGACCACAGTTATACACAAAATAATTCCTGCTAATGTCCAGCCAATAGCTGACAACAGTCCTCCAAATATTATCCAAAGTAAATTCCCTAATAAACTCATTTATTTATTCCTCCTTTTTATTTCACATTTAGTATATCAAACCTCAAAAACTTAACCTAGTTACCAAAGTCATGATTGTAAATCACTCTAGTCATAAAAAATAGCCCTGCGGTAATTACCACAAGGCTATAAATCAACTAAAATAATTTAATTCGAAATATGTTTAAATGACTCCCATACCCATTCTGTTGTTTTCATGTATTCCCTAACCATAGATTCCTTCATATCAGGATTAATCGTCTCTTCATGTGCTATAGCTATATTTGCCATTGCAATTGCAAATTTAACAGTTTCTACTATGTCCACGTCATTATAATATCCATAGCCCAATCCTGCAACAAAAGCATCTCCAGCACCCGTAACATTTTTAATTGTCACTTCCATGGCTTTAATTTTCCCTTGATCTATACCATCAGAATAAAATATTCCATCTTCATCAAGACTTATAAATACTTTTTCGACGCCCTCTTCATGGAAGACTCTAGCTGCTCTGACTAAATCAGAATCATCTTTTATTTCAAATCCTAGTAATTTTTCTGCCTCAAATCTATTTGGCTTTATAGTATGAAAATATTTCACTAGATGTTTAACACTCTTTGCTTTTTCAGCTGATACTGGATCCAATACAAACTTAGTTTTATCACCAAATTTTGTTAAAACATATTCCAATATTTCTGGATCATCAGAATCAACAACAACATATTCAGCATTCTCAAAAATTGTAGCTTTTGAATCTATGAATTCAGTATTCATTTCATGAATACTGTCCAAATCTGCTATTGCAGATACCATTACACCTTTTTCGTCTAGTATTGCCAAATAAGTAGGCGTTCCTCCATCTTTTAGGACTAATGAATTTGTCATATCATATCCAATAACTTCAGCATGATCTAGCATTCTTCTACCTTTTTCGTCATCTCCTAATATCGAGATGAATTGTGTATTAATACCAACTCTTGCCATATTCTCTGCTATGTTACGACAAACCCCACCAAATGACATTTTCACTCTGCCTGGTGTTGAATTATATTGTCTAAATTTAGCTTTACTAAATCCAAAAATATCAACTACCGATGCTCCAAAAACTAAAATATAAGGCTCACTACCGCTCATTACCCCGTCTCCCTCCTAATACAAATACCTATGTATTGTACCACATTATGATACATTTTTATAGGAGAATCGCCAAAGTTTATAAAAAAATAATATAGACTCTAAAGTGCAGAGCCCACACTTCCCATACTCATAACCGTTTTAACTGCTTCATCTATAGTCAATTCAGATGGCTTTACTTTATCTGGATCGACCATGATTAAAAATCCATTTGTTGGATTTGGTGTTGTGGGAATAAATACAGCTACTTTCCCATCTTTATTTACTGTAATCTCTTCATTAGTTATAAATCCAATACTTAAAGTGTCCTTCATTGGAAATTCAACTAAAACCACCCTTGAAAAACCTTCTGTTGATTTTTTCGAAAGAGTCGTACTTACATCTTTTATTGCCTTATACACTAAATTAACAAATGGAATTTTTCCAAATAAATGTCCAAAAAAATCAAACAACCTCTTACCAATTACGTGATTTGCTATAATACCCACTATAAATATAAGCCCTAGTGTCAACAAAAATCCAAGACCTGGTATATAGAATCCTACAAAGTTCTGTATCACGTTTCTCGACATATTATCGAAAAAATTAAACACCAATTTTATAATATACAGAGTTAGTGCTAGTGGCAAAAGAGTAAACACTCCTGCCAAAAATGTTTTTTGTACTTTTTTCATTTTTTCCTCCTTTTAGATTGCAATTTCAAGCTTTTTATGTTTTAATAGTATTCATGTAATAACTTATTTACAGTTTCGTCATATTTGCATTTTCTATTTATGTATTACCCAATTTATACTTTAATAGTGACAAATAAAATGAATACAATACGATAATGCTAACACGAAAAAATTAAGTTTTCATTAATTTCATCAATTTTTAATTTTAGGAGGAGAATTTTTATGAAGCAACAAAATTTTTATTTTAAACACCTTGGCTTTATAATCATATTTGCTATGATTACCGGAGCTCTTATGGGATACTTTTTCCCAGAACAAGTTCATCTTGTAGCACCTTTAGGCGGCTTATTTATGAGTCTAATCAAAATGCTTGTAGTTCCACTTGTATCTGTTTCAATAATTGCAGGAGCAGCATCGCTTGGAAATACAAAATCAGCTGGTAAAATTGGTATTTCAACATTTGCATATTATATGCTAACTACTGTAGTTGCAGTATCCATTGGTCTGGCATTAGGTTCTATATTTAACATCGGCTCTGGACTCGACTTGGGAAATCTTACCTCCTCATTTTCCAATGAATACGCAGATCGCGGTGGCACTGCTGGTTTTTGGGCTACTATTCAAGGATTCATCCCTGAAAATCCATTTGATGCTCTTTCGAAGGGCTTTTTACTTCAAATCTTGTTTTTCTGTCTATTTTTTGGATTTGGAGTGGCCTCTTTAGAAGCTAAAAAGAAGGATAGTTTAATCTTTGGTCTTAACTCAATAACCGAAGCATTGATATGGATGGTTGAAAAAGTAATGTATATAGCTCCTATTGGAGTATTAGCTCTAGTTGCTGATGCAATAGCTACTTTCGGATGGCCAGTTTTCGCCAAGCTATTAGGCCTAGTTGGAGTTTATTTGATCGGAGTATTCATTCATACGTTTATATTCTATCCTGTTATGATAAAATGTTTCTCTAAGTTAAATCCATTTAAATTTATCAAGTCTATAGCTAAAGCTCAATTAATTGCATTTTCAACAGCATCTTCTATGGGTACACTTCCTGTAACACTAGATGTATGTGAGAATGATTTAGATGTTTCACCTGAAACTGCATCTTTCGTTTTACCTCTAGGTGCAACTATAAATATGGATGGAAATGCTATTTATTACGCATTAGCAGCTTTATTTTTTGCCCAAATGTTTGATGTCGAATTAACAGCTGCAAGCTATATTGCAATTATTGTAACCGCAACTTTAGGTTCAATCGGACAAGCTGGAGTACCTGGTCCTTCACTTTTGGTTGTTGCTGTCTTGATGGCTGCCGATATACCAATTATAGGATTACCACTACTTTTTGGAGTTGATAGAATTTTCGATATGATTCGTACAGCTGTAAACATCACTGGTGATGCTTCATGTGCTGTCATTGTTGATAGATTTTCAAAAGAATAAATAAAAATGAAAAGCTTAGCTAAAATAGAATTAATTATCTATTTTAGCTAAGCTTTTTTATTTACAATGATAAAATCATAAGATCTCTTTTAATTGTTAATTAGTTTTCTAGCAACATACACTCCACTCGCTGATGCTTGTGACAGTGAATGTGTTACTCCAGAGCCATCACCTATGGCATAAAGTCCTTCTATCTTTGTCTCTAAATTCTCATCCACTACTATTTTTGAGTTATAAAACTTGACTTCAACTCCGTAAATCAAGGTATCTTCATTTGCCGTTCCTGGAGCAATCTTATCTAAAGCATAAATCATTTCTATGATATCATCTAATTGTCTTTTTGGCATTACCAAACTCAAATCTCCAGGCGTTGCCTTTAATGTAGGTCTAGTAAAACTCTGTGACATTCTATGCTCATTTGTCCTTCGTCCTTTTATCAAATCACCAAATCTTTGAACTAATACCCCTCCGCCTAACATATTACTAAGTCTAGCTATCGATTCTCCATATCCATTGCTATCTTTAAAAGGCTCAGTAAAATGATTTGAAACAAGAAGTGCAAAGTTCGTGTTTTCTGTATGAAGTTCTGGATTTGCATAACTATGACCATTTACAGTTATGATTCCATTTGTATTCTCATTTACAACCTCGCCTCTAGGATTCATGCAAAATGTTCTAACTAAATCTCCATATTTCTGAGTTCTATACACTATTTTACTTTCATATACCTCATCTGTTATATGTTCAAAAACAGCTGCTGGAAGTTCTACACGAACTCCAATATCTACTCTATTACTTCGAGTATCTATTCCCATTTGCTCTGATATCTTAGACATCCATTTTGATCCAGATCTTCCTGTTGCCAATATTACTTTTTTAGCCTTAAAATCGCCTTTATCAGTTTTTATTACAAACAATTCGCTCTCTTTCTCTATGCTAATTACATCTGTATTAAATCTTATATCTATTTCATTTTTTATATTTTCATATATATTTCCTAGTATATCTAGGTTTCTGTCCGTTCCTAAATGGCGCACTCTAGCATCTAATAAATGCAAATCATTTTTGAGTGCTCTATTTTTGAGGTCACTTGAAGCTGTAGAATATAGTTTTGCCTCTGCACCACCCATTTTACATAGTACACTATCAACATATTCCATTAATTCTATTGCTTTTTTTTCACCAACATATTTGTACAATTCTCCGCCAAATTTATTAGTGATATTGTACTTGCCATCTGACAAGCTTCCAGCTCCACCAAATCCGTTCATTATATTACAAGGCTTGCACCCTATACATGATTTTATTTTTTCTCCATCTATCGGGCATACTCTTTTCTCCAATGCTCTTCCTTTTTCAAGCATTAGTACATTTAAATCTTTTTCACTATTGGCAAACTCATATGCAGAGAACAATCCACCTGCACCAGCTCCAACTATTATAACATCAAACAATTCCATCTGAACTCCTCCTATCACGAACGTATAATCAAATTGTATCAGTATTGTTCGTGTTTTGTCAAGGCATCAATATAAATTATTGCAAATAAAAAACGAGCTAATGCTCGTTTTTAAAATGGTAACTTTTTAGATTCATCTGCATAGACTTCCAAAACTTTCTTTATATAATACATTGTTTTTTGCTCTAATGCTTCATCTACTTTAACACTACCCTTTATAACTTTCTCTAACATTCCCTTATATGCAAACAATAGCAATTCAGAAAGATCATTTAAATCTTCCTCTTTGAAATAGCCTTCTTTCGCACATTCGCTAGTCAGAGTATGAACTCGTTTCTTCAAGTCATGGTCAAAAATCAATTTATATGCTAGACTATCCTCAGCTGATACCTCTTCTGGATATAACTCATAATACTCTTGCATATATTGACCAGCCTTGCCCTCAGTATCATTGAAAAATATAGTTGAAAAAATCTTAGGCTTTTGGAATGAGTAGTGAACAAAACAGTTCCAAATCTCAATCAATTTCCCTAGCGAATCTCCTTCTTTATTTCCAATCTCAGTTAATGCTGTAACATATTCTCGAGTTCCCGACAATGAAGATAGAAACAATAGGTGATTAAGATTGTCAAAGTACAAATATATAGTTGCGCTATTGTACTTTGCAAGTGCCGCTATCTTCCTAATTGATACTGCTTCAATACCGTTACTCATAATTATGTCATTAGTAATGTCAATAAACTTTCTTTTGATTTTAATTCTGTGTTGATCTTTTTCTGCCATAGCTCTCCCTCCATATTAATAATATCACACTTTATTAATACCCAACAATAATTAAAGGAAAAATATTATTTTTCTTGAAGGTGTAAATTAAAACATTCCTACCAAAACCTGTGTTAATTTAGCTTTTTTATTGAAAAAGTAGCCTTTCGAATTCGTCTACCAAATCAGAAAATAGGTTTAATGCATTTTCTACTGGTTCACTTGAAAGCATATCTGCTCCTGCTTTTTTCAAAATATCTATTGGACTTTGAGAACTTCCAGCCTTTAGAAATTCTAAATAATCAGCAACTGCCGCTTCGCCCTCTTCAATTATTCGCTGAGATAATGCAATCGCTGCTGAAAATCCAGTAGCATATTGATAAACATAAAAATTATAATAAAAATGCGGTATTCTCGCCCATTCCAATCTAATTGACTCATCACTTATCATTTCATTTCCATAATATTTTTTATTAAGCTCAATATAGTGATTACTCAATAACTCTTCTGTCAAAGCTTCTCCATTTTCAACCATTGTGTGTATATCTCTTTCAAATTCTGCAAACATAGTTTGTCTATAAATTGTTCCTCTAAACTGTTCTAAATAATGATTTAATATAAATAATTTCTTTTTTGGATTCTCTTCATTCTTGATAAGATAATGATTGAGTAAAGCTTCATTTGTAGTAGATGCAACTTCTGCAACAAATATACTATAATTTCCATATACGTATGGCTGATTTTTTCGTGTAAGATAACTATGCAACGAATGTCCCATTTCGTGCACTAAAGTAAATGCATTATCCAATGTGTTATGATAATTCAAAAGCATATACGGCTTGCTATCATAACTTCCCCACGAGTAAGCACCACTTCTTTTTCCCTTGTTCTCATAAACATCTATCCATTTATCTGAAAAACTTTTTTCAACTACATCTATATATCTATCACCTAAGGGTTTCAGTGCCTTTAGAGCCAAATCTTTTGCGTCTTCATACGAAACTTCTATTTTAGTGTTTTCTACTATCGGAGTATATATATCGTACATATGTAACTCCTCGACTTTTAGTGCCCTTTTCCTAATATCCATGTACTTGTGCATTGCAGGAAGCTTTTTATGTACAGCTTCTATCAAATGGTCATAAACACTCTCTGGTATATCATTTTCAAAAAGTGCTGCCTGTCTTGCAGTATCAAATCTTCTTGCTTTAGAATAGAAAATATCCTTTTTTACATTACCACTTAACATAGCTGCATATACATTTTTGTGATCTTCATAAACCTTGTAGTATGCCTCAAATGCATTTTTTCTAAGCAACCTGTCGCTTGATTCTAATGTTGGAACAAAATTTCCATGAGATAATTGTATTTTTTCTCCATTTGAATCTTCTACTATAGGAAATTTAAGATCAGCATTGTTTAGCATTCCAAATGCATTTTGAGCAACGGATCCAACTTCTCCCATTTGTGCCAACAGCTTTTCTTCTGATTCAGACAATATATGAACTTTTTTCTTAAATAAATCTTTAAAATACTTCTCATATAATTTTAACTCAGGGTCTTCATTCATATATTCTTCAATCACTGAGTATTCATTAGCTAGTAATTCAGTTGTCATAAAAGCAGTAGCTTCTTCAACCTCAAACGACAAACTCTCAGCTCTAGCAGTCATCGCTTGATAATCTGCTATTTGAGTATTTTCATCTTGTTTCATTTTCGCGTAAGTAAATAATCTAGAAACATTCCTGCTTAGTTCTAACTCTAATTCTATAGCTTGTTTAAAAACATTACTAGAATCAAACAAATTACCCTTATATTCTTGAATATTTTTAATTGCACTTTGAACATTTACATAAGATTTTTCCCACAGTTCATCATTTTCATAAAGAGAACTCAAATCCCATTTATATATTTCTTCTATTTCTTCTCTACTTTTAAGTTTTGACATTTCATCCTCCTAAATAGCTTAGATTTTTATACTCATTTTACTCTAATTATTAGCTTCATTCAAATGTTTCTTGATGATTTCGTCCAAATTTGAATAAAATACCTCATTTTGCATCTTAGTTCTCTTTTTAGGGCCTTTAGTTCTTGCTCCTTTTCGTCTTTCTTTTGCAGAAACATGACGCATCATGAGTAATTTATCCATATTATCATTTGTGTATCTCCAGCCATCTTGATGTAAAACATACTTTGTTTTTCCAAGAGCCATAGCTGCCAATCCATAGTCTTGTGTAATCAATATATCACCTTGACTAATCCGAGATACTATTTCAAAATCAGCCATATCTCTTCCCTTTCCAACCTGTACTATAGTTGCATAATTTTCTTTCCACTCATGACTGATGTTACTTACTAATACTATTTCTAAACCATACTTTTTAGCAATTTCTACACTTTCGCGAACAACTGGGCATCCATCTGCATCTATATATATTTTCATATTAATTTCCCATAAACCCTTCTCCCATTACTTCTCTAACATTGTGAGCTATTACAAAAGCGTCTGGATCTACTTTTTTTATATGATGTCTAAGTGCTATAAATTCTTTTCTACTCATAACTGCATGTAATACAAATTTAGGAGATCCTGTATAAGCACCTTTTGCTTCATACAATGTGGCACCTCTCTCTAAATCATCTATTATAAATTTCTGTACCTCATCCAATTTATAACTCACTACAGATATATTAATTTTCATATCTAATCCTTCAATCATATTATCTATGACTACCGCATTCATTATAACTCCAAGTAAGGCGTACAATCCTTTTGTAAGACCAAATATAAAGCATGCACCAAGCACAATAAGAAAATCTGACAATAATAATGCCTTTCCAATATTCATATTTGTAAATTTGTTTATAATCTTAGCAACTATATCTGTTCCGCCAGTTGAAGCTCCATAATAAAAAATAATTGCCATTCCAATGCCTTGTATCAATATTCCGAAAAATAAATTTAAAAACATATCATCTGTAAGCGGTTGTGTTACATGAAATAAATTTCCAGTCACTTTTACCAAATAAGATAAGAGCAAGCTTGAAAATATAGTTTTAGCACCAAATTCTTTTCCTATTACTATAAATGCAACTATAAATAGAACTATATTCATTATAAGCATCGCATCTCCAGTTTGGATACTAGGTATCATTTTATTAACAAGCATTGCGAAACCAAAAACTCCTCCAACTGCCAATTCTGATGGTTCTAAAAAGAAACTTAATCCTAAAACCATAATCAATATTCCACCTGTAATTACTGCATAATCCTTTAAATTCTTGATAATCTCTTTTTTGTCCATATCAATCACCTCTTCATAAGTCATATTGCCATACACAATCATCTTATCATGTACTAACTGGACTAGGAAACCCTTTTATCAAAAATAAATAATGACAAAAATTTAAAAATTAAAAAAGAGATGCTCAGCATCTCTTTTTTAATCAACTCTTTATTTATGCAGTTTTTTTAACTTTTTCACTCTTTGCATTCATTTTTGAATTTACATAATTCATTATTATAGCAATTGCTCCATCACCTGTAACATTAGTCGCTGTTCCAAAACTATCTTGCGAGAAGTGAAGTGCAATCATAAGTGCTTGTTGTGGTCCTGCAAAGCCAAGCATATTTTCTAAAAGACCTAACGCTGCATAAACTCCACCACCTGGTATCCCCGGAGCTGCAACCATTGTAACTCCAAGCATCAATATATATGGAACTATTTCTTGCAAGCCTGGCACAGTTCCAGATACCATCATTATACCCATAGCTCCAAGTACTAATGTTATAGTGTCACCAGCCAAGTGAATAGTTGCACAAAGTGGTACAACAAAATCTACGATATCATCATCTACTCCATTTTTTCTAGATGCCTCTAATGAAACAGGAATAGTTGCTGCTGAAGATTGTGTTCCAAGTGCTGTAAAATATGCTGGTAATAAATTTTTTATTGCTTTTACCGGATTCTTACCAGTTATAGCCCAAGCCAATGTATATTGAATTATCAAATACACCACCTGTAATATAAGTATCATTGCAAATACTGACGAAAATCCTTTAATAGTATCAAATATCTTACCTGTAGCTGACAATTTAGCAAATACACCAGCTATATAAATTGGTATACATGGAATCAATACATTGTTTACAACTAGCATAACTATAGATTGAAAATCCTTTATAACTCCAAGTAAATTCTTTTCCTTAAGAACCGCCATACCTAATCCTATAACAAATGCTGTTACAAGAGCTGTCATAACTCCCATAGCTGGTGGCATTTCAATAGTGAAAAATGCAGATACATCTGCTCCATTTCCAGCGGCTTCTTCACCAATTTTGATAAAGTTCGGTAAAATAGTACTTCCAACAAAAAATGCCATAAGTCCTGCTAATACTGCAGAAACATAGGCAAACACAGCTGTAATACCCAATAATTTACCTGCCTTATTTCCCAAGTCAGCTATACCCGGTGCAACAAATCCTACAATAATAAATGGAATAATAAATTTAAGAAAATTGCCAAATATACTACTAAATGTGGATAATATTCTCACCACTTCAAATCTTCCAGCTTGCGCTGATAAAAGTCCAATAGCTATACCCATTATAATGCCGATTATCAGTCTCGGCAGTAGCCCTATTTTTTTCATCTTGTTCCTCCCTTTTGTCTTCTCTGCGTCGACAAGTGTTTTTTGTTATTATACACATTTTATTAACATTTTGCAATACTTTTTGTGAAATTAATAAAAAGAAAAGGCTTTCCTGCTGTTTTTGTACAAAAAAATAGCAGCATAAAACTGCTATTTCAAAAATTATCTATTCGCTTTCAACGATTACAAAATCAATCTCTCTTTTAGTAACATCCGCTCCAGCTACTCTTATTCTTATTGTATCGCCTAATTTATATTCTTTTCCACTATTTTCATCATACAATGCAAATTCGACTTCATCAAATACATAATAACCTGGCATTTTGTTTACATGTACCAAACCTTCTATAGTATTATCTAATTCTACAAATAATCCAAATGAAGTAACTCCTGATATTATACCTTCATACTCTTCTCCAATATGAGATTTCATATACTCTGCCATCTTCATCTTTACACTCTCACGCTCTGCTTCTTCTGCTCTTCTCTCCATAGTAGAACTTTGCTCTGCAACCTTAGGTAGTATTCCACGATAGTGAAAATCTCTCTTAGTATTAAGCTCTGCATTAATAAATTCTTTTATTATTCTATGGATCTGAAGATCTGGATACCTTCTTATAGGTGATGTAAAATGACTATAATACTCTGCCGATAATCCAAAATGACCTTCTGGAACCGAACTATACCTTGCCTTTTTCAGCGATCTAAGCATCAAAGTATTTATTACAGCCTCTTCACGCTTTCCTTTTACTTGATCAAGTATTTTCTGTAATTCTTTTGGATGTATCTCACCATCTTCAATCCCTTTTATTGTGTATCCAAAATTATTTATAAATCTTATAAATACATTCATTCTCTCATCATCAGGATCTTCATGAATTCTGTATAAAAACGGCGTCTCAGTCCAGAACATTGCTTCTGATACAGTTTCATTACAAACTAGCATAAATTCTTCTATCATTCTATTTGCAACTCGTCTATCGTATTTATCTATACTCGCAACTTTTCCTCTCTCATCAAGTATTACCTTTGCTTCATCAAAATCAAAATCGATAGCTCCTCTTTGCTCTCTCTTTGATCTAAGTATCGCTGCTAACTTCTCTGCTGTATACAGATCCTCTAAAATGTTATCATATCTCATTTTAAGCTGTTCATCATCATTCTCTAGTAGATTTGATATATCAGTATAATTTAATCGTTCTACAGAGCATATAATTGTTTCCTTTATATCATGTGAAACAACCTTTCCCTGTGGTGTAATAGTCATAAGAACAGATAATGTCAATCTATCTACATTTGGATTTAGAGAGCATACCCCATTTGACAATTTTTTTGGAAGCATAGGTATTACTCTATCAACTAAGTAAATACTAGTTCCTCGATTTAAAGCTTCTACATCTAAAGCGCTTCTCTCTTTAACATAGTGTGTAACATCTGCTATATGCACTCCTAATAAATAATTTCCATCTTCAAGTTTCTCAATAGATATAGCATCATCTAAATCCTTAGCATCCTTACCATCTATTGTAAAAATTTTCTTAGATCTTAGATCTAGTCTACGCTTAATTTCATCTTCCGAAATAACTTCTTCAACTTTTTTTGATTCCTTGTGTACTTCCTTTGGAAAATCTTCTGGCAAATTAAATTGCTTTATTATTGCTTCTACATCTACTCCCGGCTCACTCATATATCCAAGAATCTGAACTATTCTTCCCTCAGGTTTTCGTCCCTCTTCAGGCCACTTTTCAATCTCAACAACCACTACTTGGTTATTTTTAGCACCACGATTTTTCTTATTTGCTACATAAATATCTTGCTTTAGTTTTTTGCTCTCAGGAACTACAAATCCAAAGTTAGTATTTTGCTGAAACTTACCAACTATTGTTTTATTTGCTCTTTCTAATATTTTTATTATTTTCCCTTCAGCTCGTTTATCTTCTGTAGCTTCACGAATTACCATAGCAAGTACAGTATCTCCATCCATAGACGATTTTGTAGCTTCTTTTCCTATAAATAAATCTTTTAAATTTTTATCTTCTGGTATCAAAAAAGCATAGCCCATGTCGCTCATTTGAACCTTGCCCTTAATATAACCCATATTCTCAGGTAAACCATATTTGTCATTTGTAGATTTTAATATATATCCTTCTTTTTCCATTTGATCAATCAACTTGTAAAAATCTTTTCTCTGGTACTTATTGATATCAAATATCTTGGCCAATTCTTGTTTTTTTAATGGCCTGTACCCTTTTTCTCTCATCAATCCTACTAATACCTCTTTTATATTCATATACACCTCTCCGAATTTTAAAAAGGAGCCCAAATACTACAAGCATATCCTATAAAGCATGCCAATCAAACTGAGCTCCTTTCTATATTATTAATTTATTTTCAATTACTTAGTTGTTGATTTTTTACCCATATTATTGTACAAGTCAACATCATAAGTATACATATTTCCATGCTTTTCACTGCTAATCTTTATAGCCATCTCAACCATCTCTGTAAGCATTGGTTTAAATTCAAGACCTGAAGCCTTCCAAATATGAAATGAAAGAGAACCAGGTAATGTATTTATTTCATTTACATAGATATCCTTGTTATCACCAATCATAAAATCAATTCGAGCATTCCCTGCACAATCTAATGCTATGAATGCTTCTTTTGCAAGTCTTTGAATCTCACTGCTCATATCTCCTGGCAAATTTGCTGGAATTTGATGATTATCTGCTCCACCATCTTTTGTCCCAGCCTTTGTTCCCTTGCTACCTGACATATATTTGTCTGCAAATGTTTGTATTTCTTCCCAACCTATTGGTTCTTCGCAAAGAGAAGCCTTAACTTGGTCTTCATATCCCATAACTGCACAATTTATCTCTCTTAAGTTTTGAACTGCCTCTTCAACTATTATTTTTCTGTCATAACAAATAGCAACTTTAATTGATTCTAAAAGTTCTTCTCGATTGCTTGCCTTACTTATTCCTATACTAGATCCTAGATTCGCTGGTTTAACAACTACAGGATATCCTATATTCGTTTCTATATCCGCAATAATTTTCTCGCTATCTTGCTCCCATCGTTGTCTATAAAACCATGCATAATTTACTATAGGTAGATTCTCCGCTTTAAATACTGACTTCATAACGATTTTGTCCATTCCTACTGCTGATGCCATAACTCCACACCCTACATAAGGAATTCCTATAAGTTCAAATAATCCCATAAGTGATCCATCTTCACCATTTGTCCCATGCATAGCCGGGAAAATAACATCTAATCTTTCAGAATAATTTTTTCCGATTCTCTTCATCTTGTTATGATGAGTATACAAATTGTAATCTCCATAAACAGGATTCATTGTAACCTCTATTAAGTTTTCTAATTTTCTATTTTTAAAATTATTGAAATCTTTAAGAGAGTCTCCCGTATACCATTTACCATCTTTATCTATAAAAACTGGTACTACATCATATAATTCGTGATCTATGTTTTCCATTACTTGATGACCCGTAATTACTGACACCTCATGCTCTACGCTCTTTCCGCCAAAAAAAACACCGATTTTCTTTTTCATTTTTTCCACCCTCTCTAGTCTATATTATTCTGCAAAAGTATCTGGCAAATCATTTTCAAACAATACCACATCACCAACACGTACTATTTTCCCTATAATCTCAGTAGCCTCACTCAGTGAATTAACTATATATAAATTTTCTTCATCAAAGTTTGCTATTTTAAGGCCATTTTGTATCGGTTTAGTTTGATTTTTTCCCACCAATATTACCGTGTCACAAACACCCGCAATCACTTCGCCAAATTTTCTATTTTCTTCTTCTCCAAATTCACCAAGTTCTATCATCCCTGGTGTAACTATTATCTTACTTCCTGTTGTAAACTCATCTAAAACCTCTAGTGCAGCTCTTGCACCATGAGGATTCGAATTAAAAGCATCATCAATAACCAACACTCCATTACCACTATTTATAAGCTGAAGTCTGTGTTCAACTGGTTGCACTTTTTCTATACCTTTTGCAATTTCGACAAGTGACATACCCATAGCAAGACCTGCACAAGCTCCTGCCAATAAATTCAATATATTATGCTTTCCTAGAAGCCTAGTATGGCATTGTACTTTATTTCCAAATTTATCAGCCATCATAAAGCTCGATCCTGTCTCCGTAACTTTTATATCAGTTGCATACAAATCTGCATCATCACTATCTATTCCATATGTCAATTTTTCTTTGTATGTCTTGTCTGCCAATTTTCTCGTATACTCATTGTCATAGTTAAATATTGCTATACCGTCTGCTGGCAATGATTCTATTAGCTCATATTTTGTTTTAGCTATGTTTTCCAAATTTCCAAAAGTCTCTAAATGTGCAGGTCCAACTGATGTAAGTATACCAATTTTAGGATTACAAAGCTCTGCAACCTCTTCAATTTCCCCTATTTTTCTAGCTCCCATTTCAGCTACAAAAACTTCATATCTTTCATCCAAGTCATTATTTATTACTTTACTAAGTCCCATAGGCGTATTATAGCTACTCGGTGTAACCAATGTTTCATACTTGCTAGCTAATATTGTTCCTGTAATAAATTTTGTACTAGTTTTACCATAACTACCAGTAATCCCAACTATTCTTAATTCTGGAAACGATCTAACTTTTTCATGAGCCATATCGAAATAATGTTTTGCAATCATTTTTTCCACTGGTTTCATAGATAAATTTGACAAATAAACTATAATTGGAGCTAATATATATATTATACCTAGAATTCCAATCAATGATATATCCTTCTCTATAAAATATTTATTTTGAAAACTATATCCAAGCATCAAAAATAAAATCACATTCCAAACAAAACTACTTGCAACAAGTCGTTTCATTCTCATAGTATATACCAACGGTTTTCTTACTTCTGGTTTTTTTCTAGTATAATCTGCAATTAACAGATAGGCTATAAATATAATTTCAGCCCCTACCGTTACTTCAATTCCAGGCATTTTAATCCCAACAAAAATTAACAAACTAAATAGAAGAGCCAAAATCGCTTCTCTAATAGTAAAAACTTTAGTCGAAAAATGTTCTTTATTCCAATTGATATAGTTTCCTTGATCATATTCATTTAGCTGTAGCATGTGAAAAAAGTACGTCAACCTTTTAAATTGTGGATACATCCAAATCAAAATAATTCCAAACATCGCAATATAGTAATACTTCTCTAACACATTTATCATTTTAACACCTCTTACATTTTAGTTGATTTATCTAGATATCTCAAAAAAGTGTTTCATAACCGCATCAAATTGAGCATATTGGTCAATATATGAAAAATGACCTGCATCTTTTAACACAACCAAACCACTATCTTTTATTCTAGACTCCATTAATTTACCCATATATAGTGGAGTTGCATCATCATTTTCTCCCCAAATCAGCAGCGTTGAACATTCAATTTCGCTCAAATAATCCGTAAGATTATTTCCAAGCACAGCAACCATTATTTTTCTCATTATACCATCGGCATTTCTATAATCATCAGATCCAAATTTTTTATAAAAAGTTTCCATAGTATCCTCTGAATTTTTCCAAAAAAACATCAACTTATAAAGTCTTTTCAAACATTTGAATCCAAATACTTTCAAATGATATTTTAAACTTTTTTTAGATGGTATTCCAGCACTATCAATCAATACCATTTTTGAAACTCTCTCTTTATTTTTAGATCCAACTACTATTGATGTCCTTCCACCATGAGAATGTCCTACTAAAGTAACTTTATTTAGCGAAAGCGCATCCATAAAATTTATGACAAATTCACCATAATCAAATGCATCCCAAACACTCTTTGGCTTATCACTTTGACCAAATCCAGGCAAATCAACAGCTATTGTCCTATATTTTTCCTCAATCGTTTTCATAGCCGGAATCATAGTATCTACATTTGCCCCCCAACCATGCAAAAACAGCACTATCTCATCTCCGCTACCTCTTTCTATGTAGTGAATGTTCATTTTATCTACTTGTATTATCATTTCCTTCTCTCCTTACGTCCTATTAGATTATACCAAATATAGATGCTCTTTGCTATATATTGAAGCAATAAAACGAGAATAAAGCTACAATCATACACTTTTTACTTAGTATTTTATTAATGAAATTATTTTTCACATAATATTCTAGCCAACAAAAAAAGAGCGGGAATTCCCGCTCAAAATTTCTATAAAAATTAGATGAATAATGGTGCGAATACTAATGCTACAATTGTCATCAATTTGATTAATATATTAATTGATGGACCAGATGTATCCTTGAATGGATCTCCTACTGTATCTCCAACAACTGCTGCCTTGTGTGCATCACTACCTTTACCACCATGACTTCCTTCTTCAATATACTTTTTCGCATTATCCCATGCTCCACCAGCATTTGCCATGTAAATTGCTGTCAATACTCCTGTTACTAGCGCTCCTGCTAATAAACCACCTAATGCCTCTTTTCCAAGTATCAAACCAGTAGCAACTGGTGCTGTTACTGCTAATATTCCTGGAATAACCATTTGCTTAAGTGCTGCCGTTGTACTGATTTCAACACATTTTTTATATTCTGGTGTTGCTGTTCCTTCCATCAAACCTGGAATTTCTCTAAATTGACGTCTAACTTCTTCAATCATTTCATTAGCTGCTTTACCAACTGCACTCATTGTAATAGATGAGAACAAGAATGGTAACATACCACCGATTAACAATCCAACTATTACTGTTGGTTTAATTAAGTCGATTGAAGCTAATTGAACTGCTTGCGTATAAGAAACAAATAATGCCAATGATGTAAGTGCTGCTGAACCAATAGCAAAACCTTTACCAATAGCTGCAGTTGTGTTACCAACAGCATCAAGTGTATCAGTAACTTTTCTTACCTCTGGTGGCAATTGAGCCATCTCAGCGATACCACCTGCATTGTCAGCAATTGGACCATAAGCATCTACTGCAATTGTCATACCAGCTGTTGATAACATACCTACAGCTGCAAGTGCGATACCATATAATTCAGCTACATTAAATGCAACAATAATTCCACCTGATATTACTAATATTGGTAATGCAGTCGATCCCATACCTACTGATAAACCAGCAATAATATTTGTTGACGCACCAGTTTCAGATTCTCTTGCAATGTCTTTAACTGGCTTGTATTCTGTTGACGTATAGTACTCTGTAATTTTTGCTACAACCAAACCAACAATTAAACCTGTCACTACAGCGAAGAATGGCTTAGTATCTTGTAACAATTGTGTACTTAAAGCATAAGCTGCTATAACTGTTATTATAGCACTTATCATAGTTCCCATGTTTAATGCTTTTTGAGGATTTGAACCATCTTTTCCACGAACAAACATTGTTCCAATAATTGAAGATATAACACCAACAGATGCCAATATCAATGGGAAAAATGCTCCATTTAATCCAAATGCTAATAGTCCTAATGTAATAGCTGATATAATTGATCCTACATAAGACTCAAATAAGTCAGCTCCCATACCTGCTACGTCACCTACATTATCTCCAACGTTGTCAGCGATAACTGCAGGGTTTCTTGGATCGTCTTCTGGTATTCCTGCTTCAACTTTACCTACTAAGTCAGCTCCAACGTCTGCTGCTTTAGTGTAAATACCACCACCAACACGTCCAAATAATGCTATTGAAGATGCACCTAGTGCAAATCCAGTAATCCAGCTAGCTACTTTAGAATATTCTTCTACAGTCAAAGTTGTCGATCCTTTTGTATATACATATAAAAGTGAACCAACTCCTAATAGTCCTAGACCAACAACGCACATTCCCATTACCGTTCCGCCCGAAAACGCAATGTTAAGTGCTTTGTTCATACCGCCTTCTTTAGCTGCATTTGCAGTTTTCACATTGGCTTTTGTCGCAACTTTCATACCAATGAATCCTGCTAATGCTGAGAAACAAGCTCCTACCAAAAACGCAATTGCAGTTCTAGTGTTTATGGCAAAATTTAATATTACAAAAAGTAATACTACAAAAATCGAAAGAGTTTTGTATTGTCTCTCTAAAAATGCCATCGCACCTTCTTGAATATACGATGCAATCTCCTTCATGCGATCGTTTCCAGAACTAGTGTTTCCGATAACCTTTGCCTTATACAAAGAAAATAAAAGTGCTATAATACCCACTATGGGTGCTACTAAGTAATACATGATATTCCCCCTAAATTATTCAGTTTTATTGTACGGCAGCTAGTGCCAATGATGCCAAGATAAAGATTGCTGCTGATATTGTTGTAAGTTTTTCAAGAACTGCTTCATAGCTACGTCCCTTATTCTTACCCCAAATGCTTTCAGCTCCTCCAGCAATACTACCAGATAGCCCAGCTGATTTACCTTGTTGTAATAGTATACTTGCTATTAATATTAAACTAACGATTACAAGTATGACGATCAAAGCCGTTTTCATGTCTTTCACCTCCTATTTGTTCACACAATCTTACACTACATTTTATCACATGAGTAGTATAGAATCAATAAAAAAAGAGAACCATTGGTTCTCTTTTTTAGAAATTATTTCAAGTTATAGAATGTTTCCAATCCTTTGTATTCAGATATAGTACCCAAACCTTCTTCTATTCTTAATAATTGATTGTATTTTGCAACACGATCAGTTCTTGATGGTGCACCAGTTTTTATCTGACCTGCATTAGTTGCAACAACCAAATCAGCAATAGTCGTATCTTCAGTCTCTCCAGATCTATGTGAAACAACTGCTGTATAACCTGCTCTTTTAGCCATTTCTATAGCATCTAAAGTCTCAGTAAGTGTTCCTATCTGATTCAATTTAATCAATATCGAATTAGCTATTCCAAGATCAATTCCTTTTGCCAAACGTTTAGTATTTGTAACAAATAAGTCGTCCCCAACAATCTGAAGTTTGTCTCCTAATTTTTCAGTAAATAACTTAAATCCATCCCAGTCTTCTTCAGCTAATCCATCTTCAATAGATATAATTGGGTATTTTTCGCAAAGTTCTGCATAGTAATTTACCATCTCTTCTGATGTAAGTTCTCTGCCTTCACCTGCTAATACATATTTTTTCTTATCAACATCATAAAATTCCGTTGATGCTGGATCCATTGCTATTCTAATATCGTCACCTGGCTTATAACCAGCTGCTTTAATTGCTTCTACGATTATTTTCAAAGCTTCTTCGTTAGATTCAAGATTTGGTGCAAAACCACCCTCGTCACCAACTGCCGTATTCAAACCTTTAGATTTAAGTACCGATTTTAAAGAATGGAATACTTCAGCGCACATTCTTAGAGCTTCTTTAAAACTTTCTGCTCCAACAGGCATTACCATAAATTCTTGGATATCTACATTATTATCTGCATGTTCTCCACCATTTAATATGTTCATCATAGGCACTGGTAATTGTTTTGCGTTACAACCGCCAATATATTGATAAAGCTCTAAACCCGAATAATCTGCTGCCGCTTTTGCCACTGCTAATGAAACACCTAACATAGCATTAGCTCCAAGCTTAGCTTTATTATCTGTATCATCAAGTTCTATAAGCATTTGATCTATACCAGCTTGATCTCTAACATCCCAACCAACTAGTTCAGTTGATATTACTTCATTTACGTTATCAACTGCCTTTTGAACTCCTTTACCTAAATATCTTCCTTTATCTCCATCTCTAAGTTCAACAGCTTCAAATGCACCTGTTGATGCTCCTGAAGGAACCGCTGCTCTACCTACAGATCCACTCTCCGTTACTACCTCTACTTCTACAGTTGGATTACCTCTTGAATCTAATATCTCTCTTGCCCACACATCTACTATTACACTCATCTTAAAATCCTCCTTTTAATCTCAAGGTTATTTATATACAATCCATCTCTACTTGATTATCAAAGATTCTCCTGTCATTTCACTAGGTTTTTCAATGTCCATCATATCAAATAAAGTTGGCGCAATATCTGCTAGTTTACCATCATTTCTAAGTTTCACATCGCCAGCTCCAAGTACTAAACAATGAACTGGGTTTGTAGTATGAGCTGTCATTGGATCACCAGTCTCAAAATCAAGCATCTGCTCTAAATTTCCATGATCTGCTGTAATTATCAATTTACCACCAATAGATTCAACTGCCTCTACTACTTCTTTAACACAAGAATCTACAGTCTCAATCGCTTTCATAGCAGCCTCCATTATTCCAGTATGACCTACCATGTCTGGATTAGCAAAATTCAATACCATTGTATCATATTTTTCTGACTTAATTAGATTAACAGCTTTCTCTTTGACTTCTATAGCGCTCATCTCAGGTTGTAAATCATAAGTAGCAACCTTTGGAGAACTAATTAGCTCGCGGTCTTCACCTTCATTCGGCTCTTCTACTCCACCATTGAAGAAAAATGTAACATGAGCATACTTTTCTGTTTCTGCTATTCTAAGTTGCTTCAAACCCTTTTGGCTAATATATTCACCAAACGTATTATTTATAGTCTCTGGTCCATAAACCACATTCACATTTTCTATAGTTTTATCATATTGAGTCATGCAAGCAAAATAAATATCCTTTAATTTTTCTCCACGATCAAAACCATCAAAATTTTCATCTACTATAGCTCTCGTGATTTGACGAGCTCTATCCGGTCTGAAATTGAAGAAAATAATTGAATCACCATCTTCTATTTTAGCGACAGGTTTATTTTCATTTTGCATAACAATTGGATTAATAAACTCATCTGTTATATCTTTTGAATACGAATCCTTCAATGATACAACCGCATCACTTGAAGCAATTCCATCTCCATTAACCATAGCTTTATAGGCTCTTTCAACTCTATCCCATCGATTATCTCGATCCATAGCATAATATCTGCCTATTACTGTAGCTAACTGTCCAATATTCTTTTCATTCATTTCACTAACTAATTCAGCAATATCATTTTGTCCAGACTTTGGATCAACATCTCTACCGTCCATAAAAGCATGAACATACATATCATTGAAGTTATTCTTTTTGCCAAGCTCAAGTAAACCAAACAGATGCTTCATATGGCTGTGAACTCCACCTTTAGACATCAATCCCATAAGATGTACTTTCGAATTGTTTTTCTTCGCATGTTCTATTGCATCTAATAATTCTTTTTTTTCAAAGAAATCTCCATCTTCAATTTCTTTTGTAATCTTAGTTAATGATTGATATATAATTCTCCCCGCACCTAAATTCATATGTCCAACTTCAGAATTACCCATTTGTCCATCTGGCAATCCTACATGCAATCCACTAGCTTCAATAGGCACATGAGGGTACTTTTCTAGCAAAGCATCTAGGTTTGGAGTATTAGCTTTAAGAGCAGCATTACCTTCATAGTCTCTTCCTATTCCCCAACCATCTAAAATCATTAATCCTACAAAATTATTTTTCATATTAGACAACCTTCCTAAAAGTTAATAATATCTGTAAATGAATCAGCTTTCAAGCTAGCTCCACCAACCAAAGCTCCATCAATATCTTCTTGATTCATTATCTCTGTAACATTAGCAGGTTTAACACTTCCACCATATTGTATTATAACCTCTTCTGACACTTCTGAACCATATTTTTCATTTAATGTTTCTCTGATAAACGCGCACATTTCGTTTGCTTGTTCACTAGTAGCTGTTTTACCTGTACCGATAGCCCAAATTGGTTCATATGCTATAACAATCTTAGTCATATCATCTTCTGATATTCCTTCAACACCTTCTAGTATTTGAGTTTTCACCCAATTTTTTTCTTCATTAGCTTCTCTAGTTTCTAATGATTCTCCACAGCAAAGTATAGGTCTTATTCCATGTGCCAATGCCGATTTAACTTTTTTGTTTACAGTTTCATTAGTCTCTCCAAAGTACTCTCTTCTCTCCGAATGACCCAAAACTACAAGTTCAACACCAATTTCATTTAGCATAGTTGGAGATACTTCTCCTGTAAATGCTCCATTTTCTTCCCAATGCATATTTTGCGCACCCACTAAAAGTTTTGAATCTTTTGTAAGTTCTACAATTTCTTTAAGTCCCAAAAACGGAACGCAAACTGCTACTTGAACATCAGTAGCATCTGCTATAGGCATTAACTTTTTAACTAGTTCAACACCCTGCTCTATAGTATTATTCATTTTCCAATTTCCTGCAATAAAAGGTACTCTCATTATTCTGCCTCCTTAGTTTTCATCAATTGCGTCTATTCCTGGTAATACTTTTCCCTCGAACAATTCAAGTGAAGCTCCACCACCAGTAGATATATGTGTCATTTTTTCTGATAATCCTGTTTGAGCAACAGCTGCCGCACTATCTCCGCCACCGATTATAGTAACTGCATCAGAATCAGCCATAGCATCTGCAACTGCTAATGTTCCTTTTGCAAAGTTTTCCATTTCAAAAACTCCCATAGGACCATTCCAAATTACAGTTTTCGCTTCTCTTACTGCCGCTGCAAATATTTCTCTTGTTTTCTCACCAATATCTAATCCTTCCATATCACTAGGAATTTCATTAGACTCTACAGTAAAGAACTCTGTATCATTTTTAAATTCTTTAGCTACAACAGTATCCATAGGTAGTAATAGTTTAACGCCTTTTTCCTCTGCCTTCTCCATCAATGTTTTTGCTAATTCTACTTTATCTGTTTCTAAAAGTGATTTACCCACTTCCCAGCCTTTTGCAACAAAGAATGTATAAGCCATTCCACCACCGATAATAAGCGTATCTACTTTATCAAGTAAATTTTCAATTACACCTATTTTATCAGAAACTTTTGCACCACCTAAAATTGCTACAAATGGTCGCTCTGGTGCTTCCATAGCTTTACCCATTATATCTAATTCTTTCTTCACTAAGTATCCAACTGCTGATGGCAACAAGTTTGAAACACCAACATTAGATGCATGAGCTCTATGTGCCGTTCCAAATGCATCATTTACATAAAGATCCGCAAGCTCTGCTAATTCTTTTGAAAAATCTTCTCCGCACTTCGTTTCTTCTTTTCTATAACGAGTATTTTGTAACAACACTACATCGCCAGCATTCATTTCTTCAACTGCTTTTTTCGCATTGTCACCAACTACTGTATCATCATCAGCAAATACTACACTTTTGCCTAAAACTTCACTTAATCTAGCAGCAACCTTATCTAAGCTATATTCAGCCTTTGCTTCTCCTTTTGGTCTTCCTAGATGAGACATTAAAATTACTTTTGCTTCATTATCAATCAAGTATTTGATAGTTGGTAATGCCGCTTGTATTCTAGCATCATTTGTAATATTTCTCTCTCCATCCATAGGAACATTGAAATCGCATCTTACTAAAACTCGTTTTCCTTTTACCTGAAGATTTTCAACTGATTTTTTGTTTAACATTGACGTTCCTCCTCGACTTACATTTCATATAGAAGTCCTCAGACTTCTCTCTTCTATATTATATATCTAAACGTTCGATTTTAAAACTATAAAAAAAGCTATTCAGATACATATATGCATTTAAAATAGCTTGGCATGATTCAGCCATTCAGCAAATGGCATATCTAATATTAACTTTCAGTAAAAATAATTATAATCAAAAACCGTGCTTAGCCAAGTGGCTAAGCGCAGTTTTTATTTCTATTTATAAGCTTTTAGCTACTAAAGCTGTTAAATCAACAACTCTATTTGAGTAACCCCACTCATTGTCGTACCAAGATACGATTTTAACTAAGTTATCTCCAACGATCATTGTTGATAAGCTATCAACGATTGAAGAGTTAGGATCTTTTCTGTAGTCAATTGATACTAATGGCTCATCAGAATATCCTAATACACCAGCTAATTCACCTTCTGCAGCTTCTTTAAGAGCTCCATTGATTTCTTCAACTGTTGCTTTTTTAGATAACTCAAATACCATATCAACTAGTGAAACTGTTGGAGTTGGCACTCTCATTGCCATACCATCTAATTTACCAAGCAATTCAGGAATTACTTTACCAACTGCTTTTGTTGCTCCAGTAGTAGTAGGAATAATTGACTCAGCTGCTGCTCTTGCTCTTCTCATATCTGAATGTCCAGCATCTAATATGTTTTGGTCATTAGTGTATGAGTGAACTGTTGTCATCAAACCTCTTTCAATACCAAATTTCTCAAGAATCACTTTTGCAAATGGTGCAACACAGTTTGTTGTACAAGATGCATTTGAAATAATGTGGTGATTAGCTGCATCATAATCGCCTTCGTTAACGCCCATTACGATAGTAATGTCTTCATCTTTAGCAGGTGCACTGATGATAACTTTCTTAGCTCCAGCAGTGATATGCTTAGCTGCACCTTCACGATCTCTAAAGAATCCAGTTGATTCGATAACGATATCAACACCTAATTCTCCCCAAGGTAATTTAGCTGGATCAAATTCTCTAAGTTTCTTAACTTCTTTTCCATTGATGATCAATGCATCATCTTTAGCTTCTACTGTTCCATTGAACTTACCAAAGCATGAATCATATTTTAATAAATGTGCTAAACTTTTAGCATCTACCCCGTCGTTGATTGCTACTATTTCAAAATCTTCAACGCCTCTTTCTACAGCTGCTTTTAATACATTTCTACCAATTCTTCCAAAACCATTGATTGCAATTTTAGTTGCCATATCAAATTCCTCCTTCAAACTTAAAACAATTTATCTAAAAGAGCTCTAGCTGCTCCTTCATCCATAATTAGCACTAAATCTTTCTTTAATCTAGAAATAGCCATCATTGCCTCAGCCTTTTCTTTACCACATGCAACTCCAATAGCTAACTTTATCTTTTTAAAATCATCTAGTTGAAGCCCTATAGTGTTAGACTCTCTAATAATATTTGCATCAATATCAAAGTAATAGCCAAAAGCCTCTGCTACTGCATTACCTTTTTCAAGCTCTTCAAACTGTTCATTTGACAGATTTCTTCTCTTTGCCATCTTGTCAGCCCTGCCGATTCCAAACATGAGAATATCTAATTTCTTTATTATTTCAACCAATTCTTGAATTTCTGGCAATCTGACCAACGATTCAAACGCTTCTTTATTAACATTATCTGGCGCTTGCAACAATTTGTATTCTCCCCCGAGCTTTCTAGCAAATGTTGCTGCAATATTATTAGCTTGAATTTCTAAATTTGCTCCAACTCCCCCGCGAGCAGGAACAATAAGAAATGATTTATTTATATCTGTTGATTGTAGTGCTTCAACCACTTCATACATCGTCGTCCCACCTGTTATACCAGCTATACAGCCTTCAAACAATTGTTTTTTGACAAATAATGATGCAATCTTACCGATATCTTTCACTACACATGAATCTTCATCATAGATACCAGGCACTATTATTACTTTCTTTATATTAAGCTGATCAGCAATTGTTTTCTCTAAATCACTTAATCCCTTAACATCATGCATAAAGTCTTGCAAACTATTCAAGATGTCAATGCCTTCATCAGTGAGTTTCATACCTGATGAATCTATATCTATCAAACGACTCTCTCTTAACATAGTCGTTTCAGTTCGTATGACTCGCTCTCCTAACTCCAATGAATTTGCTAGAGTCCGTCTTCCGATTGGCTGACTAAAATATATACTACGTAATATATTATACCTCTTCTCTAACAGTTCAATCATTTCAGGAATAACTTTTTTCTGAACTTCTAAAATATCATTCATCTTGACCTCTCCTACGGATCATTTTTGTCCCTGGGGACGTTTTTCGTCCCAATTGTTACAAAAAAAGATTGCATCTCCATGCAACCTCATTATAATATACTTACTAAAAAAATACAAGTCATTTATTAATTTCTGTCACTTTTTTTCATTTGTTCACTTAGTCAAATCTTTTTCGCTTAGACGATGATAGTATTCCAAGCTCTTCTCTATACTTTGCAACCGTTCTCCTTGATATTGTGAAACCATTTTCCTTCAATTTTGAAACTATTTTTTGATCACTAAGTGGCTTCTTAGTATCTTCTTCCTCAACTATCTTTTGTAGTTCCATCTTTATCTTCATTGTAGAAATCTCCTCTTCCGAACCTCCACTTCCCTGAGATAATCCTGTAGAGAAAAAATACTTTAGTTCATAGGTACCTTTTGGCGTTAATATATACTTTCCATTAGTTGCTCTACTAACTGTAGACTCGTGCATTTCGATTTCTTCAGCTATATCTCTTAGTGTCATTGGCTTAAGTGCTTGCTTGCCATCTTTGAAGAAATCAACTTGTCTTTTATATATTGCCTCTGCAACTCTTTGAATTGTACTTCTTCTTTGTTCGATTGTTTTGATAAGCCATGCTGCAGAATTTAATTTTTCACTTATAAACTCCGAAACTTCTTTTTGATCTTGACTCTGAAGCATCTTTCTATAAAAATCATTAATTCTAAGTCTAGGTGCTGCACTATCTTTGACCAAAATGACCATTTCACCATCTATTTCTTTTAGTTCTACATCTGGTTGTATAAATTTAATCTCCTCATTCGAAAAATTAAATCCACTCCCTGGTTTAGGTTGAAGTGTTTTTATATAGTCAAACAAAACTTGTACCTGAGATGCTTCTAGCCCCATTTTTTTTGCCACTTGTGTGACTTTATTACTCGCAATATCTTCTAAATAATCTTCAATAATTTCTCTAGCTTTCGGATCCGACTCATTATCTCGCTCAACCTGAAGAAGTAAACACTCCTTTAAATTTCTGCACCCTACTCCTACTGGCTCACACGATTGTATTATATAAAGCATATTCTCTATTTCTTCAACGCTTTTTCCCAAAAATTCAGCGATATTTTCAATTTTGAAAGACAAATAGCCATTAGAATCTAGACTTTCAATTATAAAACTTCCAATTTCAAACTCATCTTCAGTAAGTTTATAATTATTTCTTAATTGATGAATCAAATAGTCTCTAAGTGTCTCTTGTTCTGCAACCATATTTTCAAATGAGTTTTCATTATCGTTGTTTTTACCATGCTGAGAATAGCTGATATCATCGTATTGATTTGCATACTCTTGCCAGTCAATTTCTTTATCATCATTTTTAGTTTTTTCTTCAAACTCTTCACTTTTCTCTTTTTTTTGATCAAATTCAAGCAGAGGATTTACCTCCATTTCGCTTGTTATATAATCATTAAGTTCAATGCTAGTATATTGTAATAATTGTATTGCCTGCTTTAATTCTGTTGTCATTATTAACTTCTGAGTCTGTTCCAAATTCAACCCAAATCCAATATTCATATAACTCACTCCAAATCGCTATACCAACTAGTATCCCTTTTCATACTTATATTATATATAAGAAACAGTACCAATATCAATCTTATTTAAATATTTTAGTCAATAAAAATATTACAAAACAAATCTCAACTATATCATTTCAAAAAAAAACTGCTCTTACCATAACAAGAGCAGTCTTTCAATTAATCGATAGTTTTAAACTCTACCTTCACCATCTTTTATATAAGCTTCACCATCAGCACTTGGTGCTGTCGCTTTACCAATGAATCCCATAAGAACAACTAATGTCAAGATGTAAGGAATCATCTGTAACAAGTGTGATGAAACATTAACATTCTCAAGCGATCCGATGTATATAGATAATCCAGTTGCAGCTCCAAAGAATAGAGATGCTCCCATAGCTCCTTGCGGCTTCCACTTTCCAAATATCATAGCAGCAAGAGCGATAAATCCTTGTCCAGATATAAGCGCAGGGCTGAATCTTGAGACAACTGCTATACTAAGTGATGCTCCACCAAATCCAGCTAATATACCAGACATGATCACAGCTATATATCTTATTCTATATACATTTATACCCAATGTATCTGCCGCTTTAGGATGTTCTCCACAAGCTCTAAGTCTAAGTCCAAATCTAGTTTTATAAAGCATAAACCATATCACAAATACTAAGAAAAACGCTAAATAAACTGTAGTATATTGGTTAAATACAGAATCTAAGAACGATCCCTGAGTAAACAAACCATTCAATGGTCTCTCAATTTTATTCTTCAAATCAAGTGCCTTTGTTGTAGTTGCATTTTCAAAGAATACGCGAGATAAAAATAATGCAAGACCAGGCCCTAAAAAGTTAATCGCAACACCTGATATAATCTGATCCGCTGCAAGTGTAACACTAGCAATAGCGTGAAGTAACGCCATCAGTCCTCCTGCTGCACCACCTGCTAAAAATCCAAGCCAAGGATTACCTGTAAAGTATCCAACTGCAGCTGCCACAAAAGCTCCGATTGCCATCATACCCTCTAGACCAATATTTACAACTCCTGAGTTTTCACTCACTGTACCACCAAGTGATGTGTATATCAATGGTGTCGCGTACATAAGTGAAGTTCCTATAATAAAACCTAAATCACCAATTGCACGAGCTAAATCAAAACCACTAAGCATTTATATCACCACTTTTCTTTTTTTGTAATAATTTATTCAATCCTCTAAACAATCTTGGAATAGCAACAAAGAATACTATCGTTCCAAGTACTATGTTTACAATCTCATAAGGAGCTCCTAATCTAGGCTGAATCTTAGTCCCACCATATTTAAGTCCTCCAAAGAAAAGTCCTGATAAAATAATTCCAAATGGATTACTTGATCCGATAAGAGATACTGCGATACCGTCAAATCCATGTCCTTCTTGTACACTAAGCAGTGCAATACCTTGAGTTCTACCCATTACCTGTAGCGCTCCTGCTGCTCCTGCTAAAGCTCCTGAAATAAACATCGACGTTACCATTTTCTTTTTCACATCTATTCCACCATACTCAGCTGCATCCTTGTTATGTCCTACAGCTTTCAATTCGTATCCAAGTGTAGTTTTGTTTAATATAAACCAAACTAAAACAGCTAACAATATAGCTATGATAAATCCTATATTAACTGGCGTAGTAAATACACTGTTAAAAAACGGGTGTTCCCCTCTCCAAGCTCTACCAGCCTCTGTTAATTTCCAATCACCTAAAATATCAACTCTAGCTGTCTTAAGTATCTTCATAGATGCATCGTTGTTAGGATTTTTGAAACCTTTTAGTCCGACTATATAATTGCTCAAATAGAATGCTATCCAGTTGAGCATAATAGTAGATATAACTTCATTTATTCCAAATCTTGCCTTCATCCATCCTGCAATACCGCCCCAAACGCCGGCTGCAAGACAGGCCAAAACAAATACTACTATAACATGAATTATTACTGGAAGGTGTAAGAAATATCCTGCTAAAGCAGCTACTAGAGCACCAATTATAAATTGACCCTCTGCTCCGATATTAAATAAACCTGTCTTATCAGCAAAAGCAACTGACAAACCAGTCATAATAAGTGGAGTTGCCGTAATTATTGTCCAAGACATATACTTAGGCTTTCCAAATATACCATTTATCATAATCCCATATGCTTCAAATGGATTATAACCAATTGCTAATAATATAATTGCCCCAACAGCCATACCAAGTAAAATCGATATAATGGTCATCACAAGCGGGCTAAGTTGTTTATTTTGATTACTACTCATCAGATGCACCTCCTGCCATCATCAAACCGATTGTATTTTCATCAGCTTCTGCTGCATCGACTATACCTACGATTTTTCCTTCGTAAATTACTGCTATTCTGTCAGAAACATTCATAACTTCGTCTAACTCTAATGAAACTAGTAAAACACCTTTATTCTTATCTCTTTGTTCTACTAATGACTTATGAACATATTCTATAGCTCCAACATCTAATCCACGAGTAGGTTGCGCAGCTATAAGCAAGTCTGGATCATTTGTAACCTCTCTTGCAATGATTACCTTTTGCTGATTACCACCTGATAGTGCCCCTGCTGGCAACGAGCCATTTGTTGGTCGCACATCAAACTTTTCAATCAACGCTTTTGCATGTTCTTTTATTTTGTCATGATTTAAGAACCTTCCTTTTTTAGAAAATGGCTCTTTCATATAATTTTCTAATATCATATTTTCTGCTACTGAATATTGAAGAACTAGACCTCTTTTCTGTCTATCTTCAGGTATACTAGATAGTTTACTGTCAATGATTTTTCTAGGTGGTTTATTTGTTATATCTTCACCATTCATAAATACTTTTCCAGACTCAGATTTTCTAAGTCCAGTAAGTGCCTCTACAAGTTCACTTTGACCGTTTCCATCAACTCCAGCTAAACCAAGAATTTCTCCACGTCTAACCTCTAATGACAAACCATCTACTTGTGGGATATCTCTATTATCTTTTACCACAAGATTTTCAATCTGAAGAACAACATCTCCAGCTTCACGCTCTTCCTTCTCAACGATGAAGTTAACTTCTCTACCTACCATCATTGATGCAAGATCGTTTTCAGTAACCTTTTCAACTTCTACTGTATCTATATGTTTACCACGTCTTATTATAGTACAATAGTCAGCAACAGCTTTAATTTCCTTCAATTTATGCGTTATTATTATAATGCTTTTGCCTTCTTCTGTTAGATTTCTTATAATTTTTATAAGATCTCTAATTTCCTGAGGCGTTAATACCGCCGTCGGCTCATCTAATATGAGTATATCCGCACCTCTATAAAGTGCTTTTAAAATTTCAACTCTCTGCTGCATACCAACTGTAATATCCTGAATTTTAGCATCAGGATCTACTACCAAACCATATTTGTCTGATAATTCTTTAACTTTTTTTCTAGCAGCGTTAATATCAATATAACCGCCAGTTTTTGTAACTTCCATACCTAATATAATGTTTTCTGTTACTGTAAATGGTTCTACCAACATAAAATGTTGATGCACCATACCAATCCCATGCTCTATTGCAACATTAGGATTATCCATAGACACTTTCTTACCATCAATGTAAATTTCCCCCGTTGTCGGTCTATACAAACCATACAATGTGTTCATAAGTGTCGTCTTTCCAGCACCATTCTCTCCCAAGAGGGCATGAACTTCACCCTTGTGAATCGTCAAATCAATGTTATGATTCGCCGTAAAATCTCCGAATTTTTTTGTAATATTCTTCATTTCTACGACTTTACAACCAAAATCAATATTGTTGCCCAAGAATAAAACCTCCATTCTATCTTATATTACACCCTAAACATAATACTTAAAAATTTAAGAGCCAAAACCCTTTAGATTAATTTAAATACAATAAAATCAACCTCAAAATTAAAACAGCTCAGACAGTAGGCCTGAGCTGTATCTAAAACATACTAACCCTATATAAACTTACTAATCAAATTATTATTCAGCGTCAGTTGCATCAAAAGCTTCTGCTTCTTCATTTGTCAAAGGTACAACGATTTCACCTGAAGCAATTTTACTTTCGATATTAGTAACTTTTTCTAAAATTTCAGCTGGAACATGGTTTGGTGATGTAGGAGCAATACCAACACCTTGCTCTGCAACACCGTAATCTACAGTAGTTCCACCAGCCCACTTGCCGTCCATTAAGTCTTTAGTAATGTTGTAAGTTCCTGATCCAACTAATTTCATAGCTGATGTCAATACGTGATCTGGAGCCAAGTAGTTTTGGTCTCTGTCAACACCGATTGCCCATTTACCCATTTCATTTGCTGCTTCAATAACACCTGATCCTACGTTTCCAGCTGCGTGGAATACGATATCAGCGCCATCATTATACATTTTTTGAGCAATAGCTTTACCTTTTGCTGCGTCTGAGAAAGACTCTGCATATTGTGAAGCAATTTCTGCATTTGGATTAGCATACTTAACGCCTGCTTTGTATCCAGCTTCGAATTGTTCGATTAATGCACCTGTCATACCACCAACAAATCCAACTTTATTAGTCTCTGTCATTTTACCTGCGATATATCCAACTAAGAAAGAACATTGTTCTTGATGGAATACAACACCTACGATATTCTCTGGAGTAGAATCTCCGTAAGAATAGTCGATAATTGCATATTTTTGATCTGGATTTTGCTTAGCTGAATCTAAAAGAGCGTCACCCATTTTGTATCCAATACCCCAAATCAAATCATTTTCACTGTCGATCATAGTTTCTAAGTTTGTTTGGTAGTCAGCATCTTGTTTTGACTCGATGTAGTTAACTTCAATTCCTAAGTCATCCTTAGCTCTTACAAGACCTTCCCATGCTGATTGGTTAAATGACTCGTCATTTACTCCACCAACATCAGTAACCATACCTACTTTTAATGCCTTTTCAGCAGCTGGTGCTTCCTCTTTTGCTGCCTCTGTTTGTTCTGCTGGTTTTGTTTCCTCTTTAGCTGGCTCAGTTTTTTCTCCACCTGAACACCCTACTGCAGATGTTAAAACTAATGCTGCTGCTAAACCTAAAGCAATTTTTTTCTTTAACATATTAACCCTCCTCATGCTATTTAATTTGAAAAAACGTGAATACGTTTTCCTCAAATCTTCCATCTTCTATTATATGGAGTTTTTCTTACTTTTGCAAGCGAAACTTAACAATTTCAATACAAAATCCATATATCTTACACACTATATTTTAACAGAAACCATCTCCATTGAAAACTACTATAATTTTTTTTATTTTTTAACTATTAAAAAAGGGCGATTTCTCGCCCTTTCAAAACTACACACGACGTATTAGTCTTCAAATACAGTCTGTCCGTCTACTTCTGTTTCTAATGCTTTTAATGCTTTAACTACTAAATCTCTTCTGATAACTTTTTCTTCTTCCATTGTTAATGCTGGGTTTCCAAGTGGATGTGGAATAGCAATTGTTGGTATAATTCTATTCGCTCCAACTGTCAATGAAATAGGAACTACTGTACACATGTGTACTACAGGAATTCCCGCTCTTTCAATTTCTTTTACCATCGTTGCACCGCAACGAGTACAAGTGCCTCAAGTAGAAGTTAATATAACTGCATCTACTCCATCAGCTAGTAATTCTTTTGAGAATTCTTCTGCAAATTGCTTAGAACTAGCAACAGCAGTACCATTACCTGTTGTAGTATAGAAATATCTGTGAAGTTCACCAATTTTTCCTTCTTTTTCAAGATCTCTTAATACGTCAACTGGCAATACTCTATCTGAATCTTCATTTGCATAAGTTGGATCATATCCACCATGTGCTGTTTCATAACCTTCTTCAGTCAAATCCATTACTGAATCTATATCGTATTTACCATATTTTGATGCACTTGATGCTTCAATATGATCTGGATTGTGCTTAGGCACTATACCACCTGATGTAACCAAAGCAATTTTAGCTTTAGTGATATCTTTAACAGCTGGATTTGGAGCTACGTGATCAAATACTGGCATTGGGAATTCTGTTTCAAATTCCTCACCTTTTAGCTTTTTAACAAGCATATTTACAGCACGAGTTGCACCGCGTTCTTCTGCAAAATAATTCACACGAACGCCTCTCTCCATGTATCCTTCTTCTTTAGGACTTCCAATTTCTTCACCTTTAGCTAATTTAAGTGTAAGTGGAGCCATAGTTTTCACAGCAGATCTCATACCAGCTGCATTGTTTTTAGTTGCAACAACATGCAAGTTTTTCTTAAACATGTCTGCACCTGGATTTTCTTCATACATACCAGTGATAACAGGTATATTTAACTCTTCTTTAACTGCATCCGCAATTGTTCCGCAAGCAACACCGTATCTACCTGCATTAAATGCTGGACCTGCAACAAATACATCTGGTTCATATTTCTTAACGAAATCAAGAACTTCCGCCTTAGCTTCATCTAAGTTTTCGTTGAAATAAGAATCTCCACAAATAATTGTCGCTACGATTTCTGCTTCATCTCCGAATGCCGCCTCTAACGCTGCACCTGGACCTACTACCTCTTCTCTTAATTCTGGTTTGTAATCTGCTTTCTCCTCGCCGCCAATACCAGCAAAGAATTGATTTATATAATGTACTACTTTTAATTTGCCCATTGTGACACCCCTCTCTCTCTTGGGATAATGATTTTTTTAGCTTTCTCTAATATCAGTCATTTCTCCGATGATATCTTCTACATCTAATACCATTTCCATCATGCCTACTTGCTCATCATAAATTTCAGCATCAACGTTATCTTTAATTTCTGATTCTACTATATGATATACATCTAACCCTAAAGCTACATTAGATAATGGTCCTGCAAAAGTTGGATCTCCAACTCTTACTGTTTCTGCTGCAAGCCCAGAAGCTTCACCTTCAGCTGCACCTAAAATAACCAATAAATTTTCTTTTCCGTATTGCTCTGCAAAGTCTTTAATTCTTTTTTGATTTTCCAAATCCATCGCACCCGCAGCCGTTCAAACAAAACACTCTGTTGATGAGAATATAACTTCTGCAGTAGTTCCTTTTAAGCATTCCTCAATAGCAGGTCCCGGTACACCGTCGCGGTCCCCGATAATGATAACTTTTTTATTATCGATAACGCTCATCTTATAACATCCTCTCTATACATATTATTCCATATTAAATCAAATTAGTATGTCTTAGCAGTTAATTTATTGAAACCTAATTCATTAGTTGCTCCAGTAATAGCTTGAAGTTCAACTTGAATAGATCCATCTTTTCTAAGACTTCCATCGAATCCACCTGCAATTATATCAACCTTAGTTGGATCTCCAATAACTCTATCCAATGCTGGTAAATCAATAACTTGGTTGGCATTTCCACCTGTAACTACAGCATTTGCCTTAACATCAGCATCTGCCAATCCCTGACTAGCTCCATCTCTACCTGCATACTCATCAGTAATAATAACTGTTTTAATACCTTTGTCTTCGATTTTTTTGCAGTTCATTATCAAGTCTGTATCTGGATTACCAAATCCTTCTTGAGAAATAACTACACCATCTAATCCTAAGAATTCTGCTAATTTAGCAGTACAATTAGATGATCTTTCTTTATCTGCTAGATAAACATTTTCATTTGTTATAATCATACCAACAAAATTAATTTCTTTTCCATGCTGAGCAAATAAATCTTTAATAACTGGGTTATTTAAGTGGTGGTAAGTTGTATTTTTATCGCAAGCCGATACACAGTTACCACTGATAATTGCTCCATCCATAATTTCAGTTGGGCTTATAAGAGTAGGAATTATACGCTTAGCGTCTACACCATATACATAAGTATCATGTAACAATCCCTGACTTTGAAGCATTTGTACATATGCTACCTTCGGTAAATTAGGGTACTTAGCAGCACCTTCAAATAATGGAAGTGTTTCATATGTGTCGATTTCGTCTGGTGTAATTTCTCTACCAAACTCACCTAAATATTTAGCAGTTTTAAATCCAGCTAAACGAACTGATTTTTCATAATCATGTGCTTTTAAACCATCAATTGGCTCACAAACAACTACAAGATTATTTAATTTTGAAAATGGTGTATACTCTGCACCAGTACCTGTCATATCTATAATTCCTTCTTGGAATCCAACAATATGACCAGTTGTTACAACTGCTGCTCCTTGTAATACGTGAGTTCTACCAGAACCTACTGTATCAACTTTTGATAAAACGCCTGGGAAAATTCCACCTTGACCTTCTACCTTTACTCTTGGTTCTACAACATCTTTTACTGGTGTAATTCTGATACTTTGACCAGGTTTTGCGATTTCTAAGTCAATTGACTTAAAATTCTCGTCCTCTTTGATTAAGTCGAGCACTTCCTGCTTATTGACGTGAAGTGTTCCATTTTTAACCTCAGTTTTTTCTCCAAAAACCATATCTTTGATAAATATTTTTCCAAGTTCCAAACGCATTTACGTCACCCCCAAAAGGTTAAAGATAATAAATTATCTTTTTAAATTTTTTCTATATATTTTTCAGCTTGAGTTGCTGCAATTGCACCATCAGCACAAGCTGTAACAACTTGTCTGAGTGATTTAACTCTACAATCTCCTGCTGCAAATATCCCATCTACATTAGTTCTCATTTCTGTATCTGTAACAATGTATCCATGTTCCATTTCCAATAAACCTTCATAAATCTGTGTCTGTGGTTCATATCCTACAAACATAAATACACCAAACATACCATCATCTTCATCAGCTTTGATGATTTCTTCTTCACCAGTCTGATTGTTAAATAATGTCATTTCTTGCACTATACCATCTCCGGCGATTTCTTTTACCTCAGTAAACCATTTAACTTCAATTTTTTCATTATTCAAAGCTTTATCTGCCAATGACTTAGCAGCTCTAAATACGCCTTTTCGGTAAAGTATTGTTACCTTTCTAGCAAATCTTGATAAATAAATTGCCTCTTCAACAGCAGAATCTCCACCGCCTACTACGAATACTTCGAAGTCTTCGAAAAAGGCTGCATCGCAAGTAGCACAATAAGAAACCCCTTTCCCAGTAAATTCCTTCTCTCCAGGACAACCAAGTGTCTTTGGCTTAGCACCTGATGCAACAATAACAGACTTAGCTTTGTAGGTTGCTTGACTTCCTACAACTAGCTTATATTCGCCTTCAGTTTTAACTGATTTCACAGTATCAATAACTCTTTCAGCACCAAATTCATCTACTTGTTTTACCATTCGAGAAATTAGTGTTGGTCCAGTAGCATTTTCTATTGAACCTGGATAATTTTCAACTTCTTCAGTTATAACTATCTGTCCTCCTGCTTTCGCTTTTTCTATAATCAAAGTTTTCATCTTTGATCTTCCAGCATAAAGTCCAGCAGCAAGTCCAGCCGGTCCAGCTCCTATAATAACTATGTCATAAACTTCACTCATCTTTTTCACTTCCTTTCGCTTATAAAATAAAACCTTAATTCTATATCTTAAAACAGCATATTTTGCAATGCGTTTTCAAGCACTGATAAGTCAATCGTTTGAAAGTCATCTAAAACTTTTTCAGTCCAGTCTGGTGTAACAAAATCGTTCAAAAACTTTTCTGCCACCTGTATAGACTCCTCAATAATTTTCACTGAATCTAAACAAACTAAATTTCCCTCTTTCAACACAACACTCTTATATGGTGTCTCATTAGGCTTTATACTACTTGACAAAGGGTGTGTTAACAATTCATCTCCTTTGTGAATCGCATCTCTAGTTCGCTTTATGATTTCATACAAGCTAACATCAAAATACTTGACCTCAATTTGGTCCTCTAAACGTTGTTTTACTTTTGGATTATTCGTTAATACATAATTCATAGGAGCCCTCACCTTCACTAAACCACCTAAACTTCTGCAATAAAAAAACAGAGCATAGGTAACAATATAGCCTATGCTCTGTTTTGGGACCTGAGAGATTCTATTCTCCTAGAGAATATTGCTCCGTCGGTGACAATTCGCTTTCCAGAGTTCTGTCCACATACGGTCCTTTTGCCTGAGAGTTTCAAAATATTTTTGGCAAAAATAAATCTTACTCCTTCGGCGCCTTTCGGTCTCTCCCGTATGTTTCATTCAGATATATTAATTTTATTAATCGCATTTCGTTTTTTATAACTAGTGCTTATACATACAGTATAACGTTTTTTTTGAAAAGGTCAATGCTTTTTTATGAATTATTTCGATAATTCAATTTTTCGATCCAATTGATTATTTCAGAGCCTAAAAAAAGCGCAAGCAAAATTAATTTGCCTGCGCTCTGTTCCTTAACCTGAGAGATTCTATTCTTAAAAGAATATTGCTCCATCGGTGACACTTCGCTTTCCAGAGTTTCGTCCACACACGGTCCTTTTGCCTGAGAGTTTCAAGCTATCTATGGCATAAATAACTCTTACTCCTTCGGCGCCTTTCGGTCTCTCCCGCATACTTCATCCGATTGCTATAGTAAGATAAATTAATGAATTTCAATCACCAATCTTTCTTATAGCACTAGTATAACTCATTGTGAAAAAAACGTCAATCACTTTTTTCATTTTTTGTTATTATTGATAAAATTTGATCACGATTGTATTTTCTGAATATTTCAAGATTTTTAATTTATATTTTGAGCTATAGCCTTGCTTCTAACTCCTTCAAGTATTGATTCTGCTATATTCGCCGAGTGGTCACCTATTCTTTCAAGGTTTCCAATAACCTCTAGATATATTATACCAGATTCTGGCTTACATGCCTTATCATTTAATCTTTTTATATGATTTTTTCTATTTTCTTTTTCCAATTGATCAACTTGTTCTTCAAAATCAAATACTTGCTTTATCATAACTTCATCGCCTGTTTTAAAAGAATTCAAAGCAGTAGTATATGCTCTATCAACTTTTTCAAACATCACATCTAATTCAAGAAGTGCACCCTCAGAAAATTTAATTTTATTGTCAATTCTATATTGAGCTAATTCCACAATATTTTCTGCATGATCCGCAACTCTTTCTAAATCATTTACAGTATTAAACAAGGTAGTAACAACTGCATGTTGTTCATTGGTCAATTGAGCATTCAACACTTCGCTCAAATAAGAAACTATATCCTTTTCAAGTGCATTTATATTTTTCTCTCTTTCAAGCACTTTTTCTATTTTCTTTTCATCAAGTTCCAAAAACGCTTCTTTCGTCAATTTTAAAGATTTATTAACAGTCTTCCCCATTCTTAACACCTCTTTAGATGCCATCATGACAGCAATCGAAGGCGTTTCTATGATTCTAGAGTCAATGTATTTAAGACCTGTTTCGTCAACATCTTCACCCTGTATAACTTTTTCTGCAATTCTAACAAACCAGTTAGCAAATGGGAACAATAACAATGTATTCAAAATATTAAAAGATGTATGTGCATTTGCTATCTGTCTCGACATATCCTCTGGAGATAGCTCATGAATCATCTGAGTTATAGGGAATATTGCGACTATGGTCATAAAAATAATTGTACCAAAAACATTAAATAATAAATGCATAAATGCAGCACGTTTTGCTGTCTTATTTGCTCCAAAACTCGAAATCATAGCTGTAACACATGTTCCTATATTCTGCCCACATAGTATAGGTATAACCGATCCTAAATTTCCTATAGCTCCTGCACTAGCAAGTGCTAAAAGCATCCCAGTAGTCGCACTACTACTTTGTACTACTGCAGTAATTATAAATCCAACTGCTATACCCAAAAATGGATTTTCTAAATTCGCAAGTAAACTTTTGAAAGTCTCGTCAGTTCTAAGAGGTTTCATAGCTCCTGACATCATGCCCATTCCTAAGAATAATATACCAAAACCAATTAATATCTCTCCAATATCCTTGTGTTTCTTTTTAGATGCTCCAAGCCATATAAGAACCCCCAAAGCAATTACAAATGGCGCCACATCTGTTAGCTTAAATGCAACTAACTGCGCTGTAATCGTTGTACCAATATTAGCTCCCATAATAACACCAATAGCTTGTCCAAGCGTCATCAAACCAGCATTTACAAAACCAACAACCATTACAGTTGTAGCACTACTACTTTGAATCAACATAGTAACTATAGCTCCAACAACGACACCTAAGAACCTATTATTTGTAAGCACTCCAATAAGCTGCTTCATCTTCTCACCAGCAACTTTCTGTAACGCCGTCCCCATAAGGTTCATGCCATACAAAAACAATCCCAAACCACCTAAAATACCTACTAACATTTCTTTTTGCATAAAAATCCTCCCAAACAAAAAATTAACCAACAGCTAACACAAGTATGATAACTGTTGATTTGTATAACATGCAATTAATATTATACTAGGTTCTAGACCTAGTTTTGTTAAGATTTTGTTAAGTTTGTTAAACAAGACCCGGACAACCCAATTGCCTCATCGCCTCATATGCAATAATTGCTACTGAATTTGATAAATTGAGTGATCTAGCCGCTTCATTCTTTAGCATTGGTATACGAATGTTTTGGTCTTTATATTGATTCAAAAGAGATTCTGGTATCCCTGCAGTCTCTTTACCAAATACTATATAGCAATCATCCATAAAATCTACATCGTAGCAGCTAGTACCACCTTTAGTTGTAGCATAAAAGAACTTACCTTCATCTACTTTATCTAATAATTCTTGAAAACTATCGTGATATGTTATATCTAATAAGTGCCAATAATCTAATCCTGCTCTCTTCAAATACTTATCATTAACCGAAAATCCTAATGGCTTAACAAGATGCAAAGATGCTCCTGTCAAGGCACATGTTCTCGCTATATTTCCTGTGTTTTGCGGAATTTCCGGCTCTATCAATACTATATTAATACCCATACGTCAACTTTCTCCTTCCAAATGTCCACTACTCTTTATCTTCTACTAATGAAATTGCAACTCTAACATTAATTTCTTCAGATTCAAACGGCATTTCAATTATATTTTGGTCCACTGTAGAATATATTATACCATCCCCCGATAATATACTTGGTGGCGTAATATCAATTGTATAACCAAGAGAATACAAATTATTTGCCGAAGTTCCAAGTATCATGTTTCCAAGCTCAGAAATAGCACTTTTACCCATGCTATCAATTTCTGTAACTTCAACTCCACCCATCATCTTAGATATTACAGTCTTAGCATCTTCAATTTTCATCCTAATTACAACTTGACCACGAATTTCTCCAGTCAAACCAATTACTATGCCAATATCACTTTCTAATTTTATATCCTCTACCAATCTTGGTGTTCCTTTTTGCAAATTAATCTGAGTCATCATCGAAATAATATCAACACTTGCCTGAACAAAAGGATTTATCAATTCTGCCTTCATCATATCACCTCATTCTTATTTATACACACACTTTTTACAATAATCTATTCTGATTATACCATAAAACATCTCTTTCTAAACATTTCATGAGCATAGATTCCTTAAAAACTTTGCAACTCCTTGATTATCATTAGACTCAATAACTAAGTCTGCTTTTTCCTTTAAGCACAGTTCTGCATTACCAACTGCAACTCCTAATCCTGCAAATTCAATCATAGATATATCATTTTCATTATCGCCAATTGCTATTATCTCTTCTCTATCAATTCCCATCTCATCAGCTATGCATTTCAAAGCATTACCCTTAGTCGCACCTTTTTTCATTATATCAAAAGACTCAGCAATAGAACTAACAACCTCAAGACCCAAATCAGCAATTTCTGACTTTAATTTAGAAATCAATTCACAGTCTTTATCATGCACCACTATTTTGTAAACAGGCATATTAGTATTCTTTATCAACTCAATAGGATTATCAATCACACTCATCACTATGCGATCTTCTTCGTTTAAGCTTTTGTTCCACTTATCATACATTTTAGCTCTATATGTCATCTCTTTAGTATAATAGTGTATGTGATCATAAAAATGATAATAAACACCTGAATCTTCTAAAATACTAAATGTTTTTTCAACAAGTTCTCTATCCATTTCACAACTCAAAATCGAATCACTCATATCATATTTAGCTACAAAAGCTCCATTACTAGAAACTATCCAAGTATCTGTCTCTAATTCTTTAGAAAAATATCTAGCCGATCCAAATATGCGGCCAGTACAAACTATAATTTTAATGTTTTTTCTTTTGACACAATTTAATACTCTTCGAGTCTCTAACTCTAATACACCATCACTATTTAATGTCGTACCATCTAAGTCAAGCGCTATCATTTTATAATCCAATCTAACTCTCCCCCGAATCACTTTGCTTCTTTTCTTTTATTTTGAGCCATTGTTCCTTTGCTAATTTTTCTATTTGAGGATGATTTTTTAAATTTCTATTAGAAATCAACGAACTCATCCACTTTGTTGCAAGGTCAAGTTCTCCTAATCTAAAAGCTAACTCCGCAATCAAATAATTAACAGTGATTTCATTGACTGCTCCTCTACTTAAATCTTCAGTTTCAAATGCCTCTTGATATAAAGCCAAAGCCATCTCTTGAAATTTTATTTCTTCTTCTGCTTCTCCAAGTATCCTATACAGCCAAGAAATTTTGAGAATAGTACCTGCTTTTTCATAATGCTTTGCTCCAACTAAATTTTCGCAAAACAACATAAGCTTGTATGTCTCAATACCTTCCCTTACTGTTCTCTCTCCAGTATAGTCTTTTTCTTTCCAAATTTTCGACAAATTTTCTTGATATAATTGCTTCTTCTTATAATTCAATTCTTCAAACTTGTTTGCCAAATTAGAATATCCACATTTTTTACAAACAACAATACTATACACCATAGGATTCTCAGCATCATAATGAACCATTAAATCCGAATCCCTCTTCAAAACTTTAATATGCTTTTTCTTAACCTGCTTCGTAGTAAACTCATCCTTGCAAACCGGACAAGTAAAATGCTTATCATATAATGCCTCCATTTAAACACCTCTATATTAAAAATTACACATTCTCTTTTGTCCAATAAACATCCAAAAGATCCCCATCTTTTAGTTCCCTAGTAAAATCAGCTTTTTCTCCATTTAACTTAAGTATTAATTTACCATGCGGTTGTTTCAAATCAATATCAACATAGTCAAATATATCAACAAAAACAAATTTTTCTTTTTCAGTTTCAAGTTTTTTAGTTTCACCATTTATCTGTACAATAATCGAATTCTTATTTTCAATTTTTTTTTCAAAACTAAGAACATCTCCATCTTCAAACAAATATTGATTTTCAACAATCTTTCCGTTTACAATAGGTATAAATTCGTTTGAGCTTAGCTGGTATCTTCTCATAAACATTTCAACATTTGCAATTTCATCAACTTCCACAGAATCTTTTTCATTTAACAGAAACTCATCATCTACATCATTTCCGTTAACTTTAAAATTTTCAATTAAATCTACATAAGATTCATCAAAGTAAATTCCATACTGTTTAACAACATCTGAAATTTTTGGGACTACAGTTTTACCCTGAGTTGCTTCATCTACCTCAATTATATCCCCATCAGAGATTACAGTTTCTAGATTACCATCCTCTCCATTGACTTTTATAATTGCTGGTTTTCCAAGTAATCCTCTCACCCTTTTCAGTTGGCCATTGTAGAAGTATATAAAATCATCGCCCTTTTTAGGTATCAATTTTCTTGGATTATATCCAACCAAAACCAATGCATCGGATATCTTAACATCCTTAGCCTGCATAAGTTTAATCTTCTCACCATTCACAGAGACCTCTATGAAATTTTTCACACTAGCACATCGTCCTGCAGTAGTTGCTATACCTATAGGTGTAATCCCTTGTGGTCCCTCTAGTACGCTTCCTATTCCGTCTACAGAATCTATGATTTCAGCACTCTTCGTTACGACTCTCTCTGCCGGCATATCCAATTCCCTAGCAACATAATCTGTCAATCTAGGTATTTGACTTCCTCCACCAATCATGAGCACCGCACTTGGAGCCTTCTTGTTACAACCCTTTATCTTAATTGCTATTTCTGTAGCTAGTTTACTTATACCCTCATCTACTTCATTTAATATTTCTTCTGAATCTATTTCATATGGAATCCCAACTACATCATTGAATTTATGCTTTACGTTTTTGTACAAATTCTTCTTTATTTTCTCTGCCATATCAAAACCAATTAGGTATCTCTTTGCTATCCTCTCAGTTATTTCATCTCCAGCAAGAGGTACCATATCATATGCAACTATACGCCCTTCTTTTGTTATGGCAATATCCGATGTCCCAGCTCCAATGTCGACTAGGCAAAGATTTAATAATCTCAAATCTTTTTTTATCGCTACGTTTATGGCTGCAATAGGCTCCAATGTAAGATTCATAACCTCAAGCCCAGCTCTATCCATAACAGTATACAAACTATCAACTACAACATGTGGCAAGAATGTAGCAATAATTTCTACCCCTATTTTATTCCCACTATGACCTTCAAGACTCTCAATGAAATTATCATCCAAATAATAATTCATAATAGAATGTCCTACACAATAATAACGTGGCTCATTTGTATCATTTTCTTTTTCTAATTGTTCTTGAGCTTTTTGTATAGTTTCCATTTCAAGGCTATTTATCATCCTTTGATCTATCTTTACACTCAAGTCAATTTCTCTATCAAATCTTTCTCTATATGTCTTTAATGCTCTACCAGCCGCTGCAATAGCAACCTTATCAAATTTTAAACTAAGTCTATTTTCCAATTTTAGTTTTACATCAATCACAACTTCTGCAACTTCTTGAATATTGTGAATTTGTCCATCGTACATAGAACGCTTCTTGTGTTCTACCAATTCCGAATCAAGTATTTTAAAAACATCACCTTCGTAGTATCCGACTACTCCAATTACAGTCTTCGTACCTATATCTAACGCAAATATGACTTCTTTTTTTATGTTACTTTTATCTGTAGGCATAATTTTTCACCTCTACTCTAATATATCTATTTAATATTTGAATAATATTTACACAATGCATTAATTGGACAATCTTCGCATAGTGGATTTCTAGCTTTACACAGCCTCCTGCCATGAAAAATTAACCAATGATGAGCTTTTGACCACTGCTTTTCTGGAATATTATCCATCAATTGATTTTCCGTTTTATTGACCGTACTAGCCTCTGCAATCCCTATTCTATTTGATACCCTAAATACATGCGTGTCAACAGCAATAGCTGGTATATCAAACCAAACACTTAGCACAACACTCGCAGTTTTTCGTCCTACCCCTGGCAATCTTTCCAAATCACTTCTATTATCAGGCACCTCTGCATCGTACTCATCAATCAAAATTCTACATGTTGCCAAAATATTTTTACTTTTATTTTTGTACAATCCTGCAGTCTTAATCAATTCGCCAAGTTCTTCTACTGTCAATTCAATCATTGTCTTAGGAGTATTGTATTTTTTAAACAATTCTCTAGTAACTAAATTAACCCGCTTATCTGTACATTGCGCACTAAGCATCACTGCTATCAAAAGCTCAAATGCTGTAGTGTATTCTAGTTCTGGTTTTGCATCAGGATAAGTTTCTTCTAGTATAGCTAATACTCTTTTAATCTCTTTTTTTTGCAATATCCGCATAGCCACTTCCCCTTATATTAATCACTCTTCCTATTCTATCATACTTCTTTTTATACTGTAAATGAAGAATCATTTGTTAACTACAAACAAAATCACGTATATAACATTTCACTCTCTTACTTAAACATACAAAAAACATGTAGTTTATCTTCAGATTATTTAACTAAAAAAAGAACTAAATTTGAATTTAACAAATTTAGCTCTCTCGCTTCATAATTCTTAAATCAAAGACATTTCTGATCCAATCTTTTCAAAAATATCTACTGCTTTATCAAGTTGTTCTTTTGTATGTCCTGCTGTAACCATGCATCTTAAGCGACCTGTTCCTTTTGGAACTGTTGGAAATACAATTCCAGATACATAAACTCCAGCATCTAAAAGCTTTTTACTAAACTCCATAGTTTTAGCTTCATCTCCAATTATAACAGGCGTAATAGGAGTTTCGCTATGACCTGTATCAAATCCTAATTTGCCTAATTTAGATTTAAAATACTTTGCATTATCCCACAATCTATCAGTATATTCCGTCGATTCCATAAGCATACCAAGAGCTTCTAATATAGCTCCTACAGATGCTGGTGGAAGTGCTGTACTAAATAGAATCGGTCTTCCCCTATGATTTAACCATTCATAAGCAGTTTTACTACAAGCTACATAACCGCCAACAGAACCAATCGCTTTAGAAAGTGTTCCGATACTAAAATCCACTCTGCCATGAAGTCCAAAGTGATCAACCGTTCCTCTTCCGCTTTCACCTAACACCCCTGATCCATGCGCATCATCAACATATGTCATACAATTATATTTTTCTGCTAACTCAACTATTTCTGGTAATTTAGCAATATCACCATCCATACTGAATACACCATCTGTTATGATTAAAACATTTCTATACTGATCTCTCTTTTCCTTTAGCACTCTCTCTAGATCTTCCATATCAGAATGTTTAAATACAGTCTTATCAGCTCTACTAAGTCTCGCCCCATCAATTATACTAGCATGATTTAATTGATCTGATATGATTAAGTCCCCTTTTTCTGTTATAGCTTGTATAGTTCCTGCATTACAATTAAATCCAGATTGAAATGCTATAGCAGCTTCTTCTCTTTTAAATTCAGCCAACTTTTTATCTAATTGTTCGTGTATATCCATATTACCAACTATAGTCCTAACAGCACCTGCTCCTACTCCGTATTTGTCTATAGCTTTCTTTGCAGCTTCTTTAATTCTAGGATGATTCGCAAATCCTAAGTAGTTATTAGAAGATAAATTTATAACATCTTTTCCGTTAAGTTCTGCCTCTGCATCACAAGCCCCTCCTAATACTGGTAGCTTTCTATAAACACCACTTTCCTTTAGGTCTTCTATTTTATCTTTCAAATAAGCTAATTCATGTACATTTGACATATCATAATCCCCCTTTAAAGATATCCTTCTCTATATAAACTATACTACATCATTCCTTTTATTTCCTACTCTTTCGATTCATTTTTTTGTTAATTATTCGTCACAAAATTTCTAACAATCTCTATTTCGCGTTTATATCCCTCCAACTCATTAGGAGTTTCCAAATTAAATACTATATTCTCAAACGCAGTATGATTGACAATCGATTCAATTGTATCCCATCCAAGGCTACCTTCGCCTAATTTTTCATGACGATCTTTAAATGATGCAAATTCAGTTTTACTATCATTTAAATGCATGGCTTTAACTTTTTCTAATCCAACTATCTTGTCAATTTCTGAAACTACACCATTTAAATTATTTTTTAAATCATATCCCGAAGAATACAAATGACAAGTATCTAAACACACTCCTAACTGCTTATTATACTTAACTCCATCAATTATATTCTTTATTTCATTCAAATTCCTGCCAACTTCACTTCCTTTTCCCGCCATAGTCTCAAGCAATATATACGTCTCCGTATCCTCTAGTAATATTTCATTAAGTGCACTAATTATATATTCTATTCCTTTCTCACTACCTTGTTTTACATGAGAACCTGGATGAAAAATATAGTATGATCTTGGCAATTGCTTCAACCTCTTTAAATCATCTCTAAATAATTGTTTTGCAAAGTCTCTAGTATCTTCATTATTTGAGCACAAATTCATTGTGTACGATGCATGTGCGCACAAATTGCTAAATTGATGTTCTCTCATTAGCACTTTCAATTTATCTATATCTTCAGTATCTAAAGCTTTTGCTTTACCACCTCGAGGATTCCTAGTAAAAAATTGAAATGTATTTGCTCCAATTTCGCATGCTTGTAATCCTGCTTTATAAAATCCTTTTGCAACAGATAAGTGACACCCTATATTCAATAACATCAACTCCTATAAATATTGATTTACACAAAATACTCATATATTCTAGTATTATTTTATGATATAATTTTTATGATTAATAATCTAGTCTATTTTGACTTTTTGTACTTGAAACGGAGTGATTCTGTGTTTAATTTTGATAAAAAACTTTTAAAATATTTTGACTGGCCATTATTGATAACAACTATTGTTATTTCTTGTTTTGGAATGGTCACTATATATGTTGCTACTGTAAATTCCAGTTCAGGCTTTTTTAGATACCTAAAACCTCAAGGTGCTGCATTAGTTTTGGGAATCTTTGCTATAGCTCTTTTGCTTTTTATCGACTATGAATTTATAGGGAAACTATACATCCCAATTTACATAATCACTTGTTTTTTACTAATTTTAGTTATGTTAATAGGTGATGAGGCTAATGGAGCGAAAAGTTGGCTAGTTATAGGTAGTTTTATAAGATTTCAACCCTCAGAAATAGCAAAAATTTCAATTATAATCTGTGTAGGTAAATTCATTGATCTAAATAAAGAGCATATAAACGAACCACTTACACTTATAAAAGTTTTAGTATTTTCATTTTTCCCAGTTGCTTTAATTCTTGAAAACGACTTTGGAACAGCTATGGTATGTACTTTTATAATAGCTATAATGCTATTCGTTGCAGGCTTAAATTGGAAATATATTCTTTCAGCTATCTCTGTTGTGCTTTTGAGTATGCCTTTACTTTGGCTTAAATTCGACGAATATCAACAACAAAGAATACTTGTCTTTCTTGACCCAACAAAAGATCCTACCGGCAGTGGCTATCAAGTTTTGCAAGCTAAAACAGCTATCGGCTCGGGAATGCTTTTTGGCAGGGGCCTTGAAGATGCAAAATTTATAAAATATGGTTATCTACCTGAAAATCATACTGATATGATTTTTTCAGTAATTGGTGAGGTTTTTGGTTTTGCTGGTGGCATGTTTCTATTATTTCTCTATCTAGTTATTTTTTATAGATTAATCAAACTAGCTAGGGACAGTAAAGATCTTTATGGTTCTCTCCTAAATATGGGAATTTTAGCTATGATTCTATTTCATGTTATCGAAAATGTAGGTATGAATATGGGGCTTATGCCTGTTACCGGAATACCTCTTCCATTTATAAGTTATGGTGGAACTGCATTGCTATCAAACTTATTGGGAGTAGGTATGGCACTAAGCGTTGGTATGCGTAGAAAAAATTTACTATTTGATTAGCAATATAATGAAAATATAAAAAAGAGTTCTGAAAATCTATTTGATTTTCAGAACTCTTTTTTAATGCTTTTTAATTCAAAAATTTAGTCTCAGCAATCTTCATAAGTTTCTTCTTCCTATTTAAATCGGGGTTTTCAAGAACTTTTTCCAATATATATTCCAATATTTCTCCAATAATTGGTCCTCGATCAAACCCAGCATTCATCAAATCATTACCATTTATATCCAAGTCCTTTAGTGAAAACGCCTCATTTCTTTCTAGTATAGCTTCATATCGTCTTTTAAGTACCTCTAAAAATTCGGTTTCACCTCTATGCGTAGTACTCATGACATCTGCCCATTGAAGGTCTATAAAATCATACAACGTATTTGGCTTTAACTTATTCACAAACTTCTTTATAGCTTTATCCGTGTATTCTCCTCGGTATACATGCATATGATTTTTTACCAAATTCACAACACTTTCCGTCATTTCATTACTATACTTTAGCCTCTTCAAAAACTCATTAGCTAAAATCGATGATTCTTTCTCATGACCATAAAAGTGACCAACACCTGTTTCATCCTCTAAATAACATTTTGGCTTTGCAATATCATGTAAAAGCGCCGCTAACCTTATATTCAATCTACACGGTGTCTTTTCAACAACGCTAATCGTATGGTCAAAAACATCCATATCATGATGGGGTGTATTTTGCTCAAATCCTATCATATCTTTTAATTCAGGAAATATAACTTCAATAATTCCAGTCTTTACAAACAGATCCAAGCCTTTTCGCGGATTATTGCTAAGGAGTATTTTATTTAATTCCTCCCTAATTCTCTCCTCGCTCAAAAATGTAAGCAAATTCTTTTTTTTCAATATAGCATCCATTGTTCTACTTTCAATTTCAAAATTCAATTGTGCTGCAAATCTTATAGCCCTAAGCATTCTAAGTGCATCTTCTTCGAAACGTTCCTCTGCCTCTCCAACACATCTTATAATTCTATTTTTCAAATCACTTATTCCTTCAAAATAATCAACAACGCCCATTTCAATATCGTAAGCTAAAGAGTTAATTGTAAAATCTCGCCGTTTCAAATCCTCAATCAAAGAATCAGAATAATATACCACACTTGGTTCTCTATGGTCCACATAGTCCTTTTCGATTCTATAAGTTGTCACTTCATATTTTTCATCATTGATCAAAAGTGTAATTGTTCCAAATTTTTTACCTGTAGGAATTGATTTAACGCTGTTTTTTCTTGCTAATTCCAATATTTGATCAGGATTGGCATCAGTCGTGAAATCCCAATCATTTACGCCTCTGCCAATCAACTTATCCCTAATCGCTCCGCCAACAATATAACATTCATATCCACTTTTTTTAAATATTTTAATTATACTCTCTACATCATCATTTAATTCTATAACATTACTCTTCATCTCTTCTAAAACAACTTCCTCCTACAAATTCTTTCACTATGGAAGTGCTAGGTATTACTCGCTCATCCTCTATTGCTTTAAAGTATTTTAAGAACTTCAAAAGTCTCCTCGCTTCTGAATAATACTTCGAATTTGCATCTATCGATTTCAACAATGGCTCAGCATATTTCTTTAGTACACCTAATTCATAAACTAATGCAGAGTTAAATATCGCATCAGCACTCTCTTGGAATGGGAATATATTTTTGTTCTCCCCTCTTCTAACTGACGCCCACAAACTAAATGTACGCTCAGCATCACTTCCTCTATATTTAAAATCTCTAACCATTCTTCTTAAGATTCTAGTATCTGTAGTTGGTATTCTATTGTGCCTATCAACATTCAATTGAGTCAATGCACTTATATATATTTTGAATTTTTGATCATGTGATATAGCAGAAGTAAGTCTATCATTCAAGCCATGTATCCCCTCTATTATAACAATTTGATCTTCATCTATCTGTATATAATCGCCGTGATATTCTCTTCTACCTTCTTTAAAATTAAATCTTGGCAATTCAACTTTTTTTCCTTGTATTAATTCAAGTAAATCTTTATTGAATTGTTCTAAATCAATAGCTTCTAATGCTTCAAAATCATAATCGCCATTTTCGTCGACCGGTGTATTTTCTCTATTTACAAAATAATCATCTACCGATATAGCAACTGGCCTCTTTCCATTCACTTGTAATTGCACAGACAACCTTTGTGCAAAAGTTGTTTTACCTGATGATGAAGGTCCTGCAATCAATATTATTCTCCTATTTGGTTTTTCACAAATCTGATCAGCTATCATTGCTATTTTCTTTTCTTGAAGCCCTTCACTAACTCTTATTATATTGGCTATAGTGCAATTATCTATATGCTCATTTAGACTTGCAACTTCACCTACACCTAATATTTTGGCCCATGCCTCCGATTCTCCAAAAACTTGAGCTAATTTGTCAGTATTTTCAACTGGTGGAATCTTATACTCATGCTCTCTATCAGGAAAATGAAGTATTATCCCACCTCTATATGCTCTCAAATCAAATAAATCTATATAGCCAGTAGAAATTGCTAAGTATCCATAAAATTTATCATAATAATCTCCAAGCTTTGACACATGAATCATATCTTGCGCTCTGTATTTGGAAAGTCTAACTTTATCTTCTAATCCTTCTTCTTCAAAATATCTATTTGCAACTTGAAGATCCAAATAAACTCTTTCAATAGGCTCATCATTACTAATTATTTTTTTCATTTTATCTTTAATTTTAATCACAACCGCTTCATCTACTTCTATATCTGAAGACAATCTAGTCGATAAACCTCTGTTAAGCGAGTGTTCTATAACCACACTTTCATTTGGAAAAAGCTCTCTCACTGCTTTTATATAAATCAAAGTTAACGTTCTTATATAAACTCTCCATCCGTCTTTATTTCTAATATTCAAAAATTCAATTTCGGCATCTTTTTCAACAAAGCTTTCTAAGTGTTCAATATTATTATTCGCTTTTACACATAGCACACTTTTATAATTATCTTTCAAAAAATGTTTAACAACATCTATATATTTACTCGTTTTACTCACTTCACAAGTCCCATAATTTTTCACATTAATAATAGTCATAAATATAGCCTCCTTCAAAAGCATCATATTAAATTTCTAGTCTTTTAACTTTATACCCATTCTAGTATTATTCTACCATAATTTACTAATATCTACACTATAAGCTATTAGAATCACTAGACAATAATTTTTATAAAAATTCTACATAGTTATTTCATGGTTTTTTGTGATAAAATATGGTATGATCAATAATGTAAGACAGGGGGATTTGATATGAGAACATTTTCAGATAAGGCAAAAGATTTTTTCTATGATATTGTCGATTACATAATAATTGGTGTTGTTGTAATTTGTGTTTTAGGTATTTTAGATTGGCGGTTAGGCATAGTTTTCGATAATAAGATTGCAGCTGTAGAATCTGCTGAAACTGGAACATCTAGTGAAGTTATACGTGAAATCGAAACAGTTACCGAAGCTGGTATTATTGACGATGAAGATAAACCAATTAGTGTAAGCATCGATTTATCAGAACAAACTGCTTCAAATTCCAATGAATCAACAACAGTTTCCAATAATTCCCAAGCAAATGCAAACTCAGGAAACAAATCTTCTGTTGTTTCTAAAAAAGTAAAGATTCCTAGCGGTTCTACTAGTCAAAAAATCGGACAAATTTTAGTTGACTCAAATATTATTGCTAGCAAATCTGAATTTTTGAAAAGAGCTGGTGAGTTAAAATTGGATACGAAATTACAATCTGGAACATTTGACCTTAGCTCAGATATGTCTCTAGACAATATAATAAAAAAAATTGCAGGAAGATAAACATTAACAAAAAGCAGCTGAATAATAAAATACCTCCAAAATAAACGATCTAGTTAAATTAGATTGTCTACTTTGGAGGTATTTTTATTAATATTTATCATTTACATATGAATCTATAATTGACTTTTGAGCTTCTTTTTTAAATACACCATTTCGCTTTAGATAGTCACGTATTTTATAATTTTTAGAATGAAAGACTGCACGATCATAGTTACAAATTTTTATTTCAAATAGCTTACCACTTAAACTCTCAGACGATAACTTTATATAATAAGCTTCTACATTCTTCAAATTTACTATTTTAATTATTTCAAATGTAGCCCTATCTTTTATCTTGTAACATTCATAGGCTTCATCTAAAAATGATTGCATGTATTTTTCTTCACCTTTTAATTCACATTCATGCGCTTCTATATAGTAATACTTAGCTAACATATTATAATATTGATAATTGAACATTCCTTGTTCGATTGTCGTTATATGGTCATATGGTTCTAAGTTATTGTCCTTAAAAAACTTCATACATTCACACACATATTCAGTTTTAGTAATATTACCTTTTTCATATTTATCTATCAATGAATCTCTATTTAAAAAAAATGCTTCTAAATAATTTTTATCTTCCACTCCAGCTTCATCCCTTCTTCTTTAATGCCCAAATAACCGCATTTAATTCTCCACCCAACACTATTGCTACACTCAAAAACCAAAACCAAATCATCGCCAATATCAATGCTCCTAGGCTACCATAAATCGTAGTATATCTAGTAAAAAATCTAACATATAACAAATAAAAATAAGACATAAAGGCCCAACTCGCTAACGTAAATATAGTTCCTGGTAAAATACTCTTAAATGTCAACTTAGGCTTCGGTGCAACGTAATAAAGCGACGCTAATACCAAACCTAATATTCCTGCAAATATGATCCACTTAAACCTTGCTATAATCCAAAGAATAAAGTTATTCTCAATTTCTAACTGCGTTAATCTAGAAAAAACAAACTCCCCTAATATAGGGAAAAATATAATTGCAACAATACAAACGCCTAGCATCACAGTATATAGATACGCTATACCTCTTCTTCTAAAATACGACCTTGATTCTACAGTGTCATATGCTGAATCTAATGCTCTAAATATTGCATTTACTCCTTTTGATGCTGCCCATATAGTAAATATCAGCGAAGAAAAAAGTACAACATAGTGTCTTTCATTCAACAAATAATCTAGATAATTCTCCATGAAACTTAGATCAATCCACTTTGCTGGTACATATCTATATATGTAATCTACTACCAAATCTGACGACAGATTAGCAAAACTCAAAAGCGTCATCAAGAACATTAAAAAAGGAAATATTGACATAAGCAAAAAATAAGCTATTTCAGATCCTAATGCTGTCGCATGATGATCATTAAATCGCCTATACATTTCAACAAAAACTTTTATAGCATGGTTTCTATTAAATACAAGCATACGCAATCTCCTTCTAAATATCTTTCAATGCTCTTCCGTTTAAATAGTTACACTTCATACCCTGTCTATACCCATTTATAATCATCTTCTCAAGTAATTCGTCTTTAATTTTCCACCAACTAGTATTCCAATTCGCTGTTATGGTATCCTTTTCTGGAGCTCTGCCAATCAAACGCTGAAGAACTATATCTTTATCTAGATACATTAAAAATTCAATAACTCGATTTATATAATCTTCTTTCGTTAGCAATGTTACTTCCTCATTTGCATACAACTCTGCCAATCTAGTATTCTTAACAATATAAAGAGCATGTAATTTCACATAATCTACTCGCAGTGCAGACAAAACTTTTGCAGCTTCAATTACATCCACAATATCATCCCATGGTAAATCTATTATCAAATGAGCACAAACTTTAAAACCATGTGATTTAATTCTATAAACTGCATCTATAAATTCAGCTAATCCATGTCCTCTATTTATAATTTTTAAAGTTTTATAGTTTACTGTTTGTAAACCAAGTTCTATTGTTATCTTGACATTATTCTCATTTGACAATGCCTTTAAATATTTCAAGTACTCATCACTTATACAATCTGGCCTCGTTGATATAGCCATTTCAAGAACATCTTTCTGTATTCCAGCTTTCATAAACTCTTTAAATTGTTCAATCGGCATATATGTATTTGAGAAGTTTTGAAAATAAGTAATAAATTTCTTTGCATTATATCTCTTGCGAATATACGCTGAATTCTGTTCAAATTGATCTTTAACTGAAATATTAGATTCTAGTGATTCATGACCTGCCCCCATGCTGCCACAATAAATACATCCTCCGGTTCCCACTTTTCCATCTCTATTAGGGCAAGTAACGGGTAAGTTAATTGGAATTTTATAAACCTTTTCTCCATACATTCTCTTTAATTCACTTGAATACACTCTATACAATTCGTCTTCATTAATTACATTTTTATCCATATTATACCTCTTCTAAAATAGAAAAGGTAGGGTTTCCCCTACCTATCAGTTCTGAATTCTAGGTGTTACTTGATTTCTACTTTGTATTCGCTTCTCAATCTTTCTGATTCTTCCAAATACAATTTATTTTGCTTCATAGCTACCAATTGACCTTTGATTTGCTCTTTAACTTCATCATAAGTCTTCTCACCAGCTGGTTTTTTATCAGTAACTTTGATAATGTGGTATCCGAACTGTGTTTGAACAGGACCTCTAACCTCATCAATATTCATGCTAAATACAGCTTCTTCAAATTCTGGTACCATTTTACCTTGGTCAAATGAACCTAAATCTCCACCTTTAGCACTTGATGGACAGCTTGAATGTTCTTGAGCTGCTTCTTCAAAGCTTTTTCCACCTTCAATTTCGCCCATAACTGCCTTTGCTTTTTCTTCTGAATCTACAAGAATGTGGCTAGCACGAACTGTCTCATTAACTTTGTACATTGACTTATGCTCATCGTAGAACTTCACAGCTTCATCTTCTTCAACTGTAGCTGCTTTTAATAATTTTGCAATAGCATATTGCTTTGTAAAATTTTCTGTAACTTTTTTTAATTCGTCTTGATATTCTTTATCTGCTTCGTAATTTTTATCTTTTGAGTCTACTAAAAACAACTCCTGAGTTACTAATTCGTTAATTAATTGTTTTCTACCTTCTTCGCTACTAAATTGCATAGCTCTCTGACCCAAACCTTGCATCAATAAATGAAGATCTTGCTCTGTTATTTCTCTACCTTCAACAACGGCTAAAACTTTATTTTCCATCTAATTCTCTCCTTTATTATAAGTCATCATCTTTACCTTACTACAAAAATCACTTTTTTGCAAGAATTACTAAGCTTCAAAGAACGTTTTAAACACTTTATATACAGATCTATGGTCTTCGACTCCGCCAAGTTCTCTAACTGAATGCATTGCAAACATAGGATTTCCAATATCAACTGATTTTATATCTAATTGAGTAGAGCTAATAGGACCTATAGTAGATCCACCACGTTTATCAGATCTATTTGCCATGTACTGCAAGTTCACATCAGCAGCTTGGCAAAGTGCTTTAAACACAGCTCCTGATTGACCATCTGTAGTATAAGCCTGACTTGCATTAACTTTCAATACTGGTCCTTTATTTATTACCGGTCTAGTGACTGGATCATGTGCCTCACCATAATTAGGGTGTACTGCATGTGCCATATCTGCAGATATCATAAATGATTTGTAAAGTGCAGTCATAAAGTGTTCTCTGTCTTCATCGTAAGACAAACAAATTCTCTCTAATATATTTTTCAACATTGGTGAAGCTGCACCTTGTTTTGTTCTACTTCCAACCTCTTCATTGTCAAAGCAAATCATGACATTTGTAGAATCTACATCTTTAGATGTTTTAAGTGCTTCGATTCCTGCATGAACCATAGCCAAATCATCTAATTTACCAGATGATATAAATTCTTCATTGAATCCTACCAAACTACCCTTTGCAAATTCATAAAGTGTTAGTTCAAAATCTAGTATTTCTTCTGCTTTGACACCTATGTGTTCTGCTAATTTTTTTACTAAGTAATTTTCTTTTTCAAATTCATCATTTATCATTTCAACAAGTGGCAACAAATCTTTCTGCGCATTGTATTTATATCCATTATTTACTTCTCTTTGGAAATGTATAGCCAAATTTGGAATTATCATAAGAGGTTTATTCATATCAACAATTATAGTTGTAGGTTTTAATGGTGAATCTGATTTCACGCAAACTCTACCAGCTATAGAAAGTGGTCTATCCATCCATGTATTATATATTGGTCCACCATATACCTCTGTATTTAATTTCAGATATGATCCTTCCGCTTTTATTTCAGGCATTGGCTTTATACTAAATGTAGGAGCATCAGTATGTGCACCAATAAGCTTAAATCCAGTTTCTGATGGTAATTTTGCCCCAGTTTTAAAAGCTACTAATGCTGAATCATTTTTTGTTACAAAGTATTTTTTCTCTCTATCTAACTTCCATGGTTCAGATAAAACTAATTCTTGATAACCTGATTCTACCAAATCCTTTCTCAAATTTTCAACAACATGAAATTTTGAAGGCGAATCATCTATAAATGATAAAAGGTCTTTAGCAAATTGTTTTGATTGTTCCATAGTTATAACTCCCCCTAGTTTATTAAAATTTAATTTAAACGAGCAAAAAGAAGGGAATTCTCCCTCCTTCCTTAACTCAATTAATTATTCGCAACCGCAGTTTCCGCCACACTCGCACTCATGTTTCTCTTCGTCATCGTGACAGCCACAACCACATTCATGGTCATGGTCATGCTCTTCTTCTAATATAGCTTCGAATATCTCAGCTACTTGCTCGTATTCTTCATCTGTTTCTATATTATCTAAGGCAATAGCGCCATCTTGTTCTTCATATCTATACAAGAATACCTCTTCTCCATCTTCTGGTAGTAATGCGATATATTCATGCTCATCTGTTTCAAACAAGCACAATACGTCACAAAGTGCCTCTTCTCCGTTTTCAAACTGAATAGTAATTTTATTTTCCATAGTCAAATACCTCCTTTTGTTCTAATGATAACAGAAACTTAGCTATAATGAAACACTTTTCTCTTTAACTCTTTGTATTATTTTCCTCTCAATATAAAATACAATGACATTGAATCCTAAATAAATACTTAAAATCAAATACAAACTATTTATAAAAAATTTCTGTGGTAAAACATAAATAATAGGATCTATTCGCGGATCAAAAATCCAATATTCATTTTTAAAAACAAGTCTGTGAAAAAATTCAAATGACCAATCCTCAAAAAATAAAAAGCTAACCCCAATTATCAACAAAATTACTATTGAGCTAATCATTGCATACTTTAAATATCCTTTTCGATTTCTTGCTATAATCCAAACTACAATTGCTAATACAAATGGTGTTGCATATATGACAATTTGATTTATGCTATTTACGATATGCTTTACTTCTTCAAAGTGATAGGCTGAATCACTTGATAGCTCAAAATAGTTTAATCTAAGCTCTTTAATTTCAGCATTTAGCGTGTATTCTATTAAATGAGTTATTTCTTTCTCAACTGTATCTCTTTCTAAATTAACATACCGTTCTAAATGCATTTCTGATAATATGCTTTTGTACATATTTATTTCAAAATTTCCTGCAATAACTACGCTCAAACTTGCCATATATAGTGCTAATAATATTCCTACAACTAATTTTTTTATTTTCATAATAAAACACCTCTTATTGACATCAAAATAGGAGCATTCGCTCCTATTTTTAATACCACTGTTTTCTAATAAAAATCAGCATTTATTTTTTTACAATTATTTTTTTTATAGCCTTAAATTTCTCTTTTTTATCTAGCAAATCGTCCTCACAAAAATCAGACATCTCTAACTTTTCAAGTCTGCTCTTTATTTTACGCTCAAGTATACTTTTAATAAGTACCACAAAAGGAACACCCAAAAGCATTCCAACAACCCCCATCACTTTTCCGCCAAGCGTAACGGCAAGTAATATCCAAAAAGGTCTAACTCCAACTCTATCACCTAATATTTTGGGTCCTAAATACAATCCATCGAATTGTTGTAACGCAAATATTATAATCATAAGCCAAAGTGCTTTTATAGGATCAATAAGAAGTGTAATCAATACAGATGGTACAGCTCCTATAAACGGGCCAAAATAAGGTATCATATTGGTTATACCTACAATTGTACTTATCAAAGCACCATTTGGTATCTTAAATATAAATAACACAAGGAAACAAATAATTCCAATTATTAGAGAGTCTATGAATTTCCCCACTAAGAATTTAGAAAAAATATCATTTGCTTCTTCCAAAGTATTCATAAATTGATCAGCAGACTCTTTTTTCTTAAACGCATAAATAAACCGCTTCACTCGTGCCATCAAATCTGATTTATCTACCAACATGTATATAGCCAAGAAAAAACTGATAACTACACCAAAAACACTAAGTGTAAAATTCAAAGCTTTATTAAGCACAAGCGGCGCAATATCAGGTACCCACGTCCCCACAGATTCTGCAAATTTATCTATATACACTCGTATCTTCGCTGTTATTTGATAAACTTCTGGTCTATTAAAGGAAGTTTCCACCTTAGTTAGTATCTCATCAACTTGCCCCATATAAGAAGATAGTGCATTGAAAGAATCAGTTAAACTTTTAGCCAAATATGGTAATCCTATCATAACTAAAAAGAAGACTACACCTATAACTATTATTGTAGTCAACGCTATACTTATTCCTCTTGATACCTTCAAGTTTCTCATAAAAAAGCTAACCATAGGATCTAGTAAATACGCAATAGCAAATGCAGTAAGTAGTGGAGTCAATATACTCATAAGCCATCTAAACTTTTCCGCATCATTTACGACATTGAAAAATATAATACCTACAATTACAATAAGCAATAATTTTGCATAAGAAATTTTAACATTCGCTTCCATTTAATTCCTCATTTCTAAATTTTCTAGTTGATAGAATTAAATTTTCAAATATTCTCTAATCCTATCACTACTATTATAGCTTATTTCATCTATATGCGCATCCATTATTATTTCGCCATCTTCCATAAATATTATTCTATCAGAAATTGCCTTTGCGAATTCAACTTCATGGGTTACTATAACTAAGCTAAGACCTTCATCAGCTAACGATTTAATTGTTTGCAAAACCTCTTGAGTAAGTTCTGGATCTAATGCCGCAGTAGGCTCATCAAATAATATTATATCCGACGACATAGCAAGAGATCTCGCTATAGACAACCTCTGTTTTTGACCACCTGAAAGTTGATTCGGATAATGATTTTCTCTATCCGCTAAACCAACCTTCTTTAGTGAATCTCTTGCAATTAATAGCGCTTCTTCACTAGTATTTTTTTTCACGTCTTTAAGACCAATAGTTATATTTTCTATTGCATCCATATTTTTAAATAAATTATAGTTTTGAAATACCATCCCTAAAGAACCATTAGTTTCAATGATCCCACTATCTATACTCTCAAGACTAGCTATAACTTTAAGCAATGTACTTTTCCCCGATCCAGATGGCCCTATAATAGATACTATTTCTCCTTTTTTTATATCCAAATTTATAGCTTTAAGCACCTCTAACGAATCATACTTTTTGCTTACATTTCTACATTTAATCATATTTTAACCCCATTTTTCATAATATTTTTCAATTTTCTTAAATCCAAAAACTACTATAGCTGTAAAAATCAAATAGAACACTGCCGCAAGTATAAATGGATATATAACTATGTCTCTAGTAACTACTTGTTTTGCAGCTCTTAGGACATCTCCCATACCTATAGCTGCGACTAACGCTGTATCTTTTACCAGTGTTATAGATTCATTTGCTATAGAAGGTAAACAATTCTTAATAGCTTGAGGTAATATTATTTTCATATACAAAGTTTTTTTAGATAATTTTAATACTTTGGCAGCTTCCCATTGACCTTTGTCTATAGCGTTTATACCGCCTCTTATAATTTCCGTCATATAAGCTCCGTAGTTCAAAACAAAAGCCAGCAATGCCGATTGAAAAGCTCCTAAACGAATTCCTATAGCAGGTAAACCAAAATAAACAAAAAATAATTGCAATAGAAGTGGCGTTCCTCTAAAAAGCCATGTATATAAAAATATAATGTTCTCTACTATTTTATTTTCTCTTTTCCTTAAAAATGCCAGAGCTATTCCAAGTGGATATGCTCCTAATATTGTAAATAGATAAAGGGCTGTCGTTAAGCCAACGCCCTTTATCATGAATTGTATTGTTTGAATTACTTCATTCATTTATTCTGCCTCCGTCAATACTATATCTTCTCCAAACCATTTTTCTGAAATCTCTTTCGATTTTCCTTCTTTTTTCAGCTCTTTCAAGTACTTATCAATTTCTTTTTTTAGAGTATCATCTTCCATTCTCATACCAATTCCGTACAACTCTTTTCCAAGATCCTCTTCAAGAACTTTGAAATCAGATTCTGATTGTTCAATGTAATATCTTCCCAAAATTTCATCCACCACAAGCGCATCTACTCTTCCAATTTGCAAATCCATGAACGCTTCTGTATTCGTAGGATAATACTTTACATCATTTAGTGATTCTTTAAAACCAGCCTTTGAATCTATAGCTTCCGAACTACTACTTTCAAGCTGTGCTGCAACAATTTTCCCACTCAAATCTTTCAAACTATTTACTTTTGAATCTCCATTTACAACAACAATTTGTTTATTCGCCATATATGCTCCTGAAAATCCTATTTTCTTTTTTCTCTCTTCTGTTATAGTGAGCCCATTCCAAATTAAATCTATATCTTTATTTATAAGCGATAATATAATGCCATCCCATTCAACTGGCTTAAATTCAACTTCAACGCCAAGTTTCTCTCCAACAGCTTTTGCCAAATCTATATCAAAACCAACTATTTCTCCAGTTTCATCTACAAATCCCATAGGTGGAAAATTATCATCCAAACCTACCACTATTTTACCTTTTTCCTTTATCGCTTCTATTCCAACTTTAGATGTATTTCCACTACATCCTGCTAACCCCAAAACAATCATCGCTGCGATGACTAATACTAATATCTTTTTCATTTTCAATTCCTCCATTTTTATGTTTGTCTTCTACAATTCTTTTTATAATAGAATGATGATGGTCCATAGTCATCCCCCCTTTTTACTTTAGTGAACTAAACTATGAATCTAATTATACTTTAGTTTGATAAAGTTGTAAAGCTTTTTATTTTATGAAAATAAAAAAAAGCGAGAGATTTCTCTCTCGCTAGCATGAGGTAGGGGCCTTGTAAAATTGCGAACTCAATGCCCCATAGCTTATATTATACTTTCCTCAGTATCTGCATCAAATAACTTAATTCTATTTTTGTCAATTGCTAATTCTATAACTTCACCCATAGCCGGAGAAAATCTAGAGTCCACCCTTGCAATTCCTCTATTACCATAAACATCTATATACAAGTAAGATTCAGACCCCATCATTTCAACCACATCAACCTTTACCTTCATCACAGAGTCTCTTGATAAATCTATAAATGCCTGCTCTTCATGCAAATGCTCTGGTCTAATTCCTAAAAAAACCTTTTTCCCTAGGTAACCCTTCTCAACTACAGTTTCTGCTTTTCCTTTAGGTACTTCAAAAGAAACATCTCCAAAATTAATTTTACAATTCTCAACTGATGATCCACTAATTTCAGCTGATATAAAATTCATCTGTGGACTTCCAATAAAACCTGCGACAAACATATTAGCTGGGTTATCGTAAACTTCTTTAGGCGTTGCCGCTTGTTGCATAACACCATCTTTCATTACTACAATTCTATCAGCCATGGTCATAGCCTCTGTCTGGTCATGCGTTACATATATAAATGTTGTTTCAAGCTTTTTATGAAGTTTAGATATTTCTGTACGCGTTTGAACTCTAAGTTTTGCATCCAAGTTTGACAAAGGTTCATCAAGTAAAAACACCTTAGGATTTCTAACTAATGCTCTTCCAAGCGCAACACGCTGCCTCTGTCCACCTGACAACGCTCTCGGCTTTCGGCTAAGATATTCTTCTAGTCCTAATATCTTAGCTGCTGATTTCACCTTTTCATCTATTTCACTTTTTGACACTTTTCTAAGTTTCAATCCAAAAGCCATGTTATCATAAACTGTCATGTGAGGATAAAGCGCATAATTTTGGAATACCATAGCAATATTTCGATCTTTTGGCGGAACCTCATTCATTAATTCATCATCAATATAAAGTTCACCACCACTAATTTCTTCCAAACCAGCTATCATTCTCAAAGTTGTAGATTTCCCACACCCTGATGGTCCTACAAACACAATAAACTCTTTATCTTCAATCTTTAAATTAAAATCATCTACCGCTTTCACATCTCCAGGATAGATTTTCTCAATATTTTTTAATACCAATCCTGCCATATTAAGCCCTCCAGTTCTTGTTTATATCTTTAGTAATATTTTACATTACACTTAATAAAATCTCTATTGACAATATATACAAAATCTATAGGCCGTTTTGACAGATAAAACAAAATTAATAATCTTTTCTCAAATTTGCATAGTACTCTAACTTTTTCTGAACTAAATAATTTATTGTACCCTCTGGATACTCACCTTCATCATTTTTTTCTCCAGCTTCTACTCCAGTAAGAAGTTCTATCCCTTCATCAATAGTTGTCACTGCGTATATGTGGAATTCACCACGTTCTACAGCATCTATCACTTCATCTGATAGCATCAAATCTTGAACATTTTGATGAGGAATCATAACCCCCTCATGTCCATTTAGACCCTTAAGCTTACAAACCTTGTAGAAACCTTCTATTTTTTCGTTTACTCCTCCAATCGGCTGTATATAACCCTTTTGATTTACGCTTCCCGTAACCGCTATGGACTGTCTTATAGGAATCTCTGACAAACTTGATAATAATGAATAAAGTTCTGTACTAGAAGCACTATCTCCATCAATCATACTATATGATTGTTCAAACGTTATGCTTGCTGTTAGCGAAAGTGGTAACCCTTGAGCAAATCTATCTCCCATGTACCCCTGTAATATGAGCATTCCTTTGTCATGTATATCTCCACTTTGATTTACTTCTCTTTCAATATTGAGTATGCCATCTTCTCCAGCAAATGTAGATGCAGTTATTTTACTAGGTCTACCAAATGAATATTGGCCCGAATCTATAACCGCTAGTCCATTTATTTGACCAATTTCACTTCCATCAGTCTCTATCATTATAATTTCTTTATCTATCATCTCTAATAGATGTTCCTCGTATTTATTGTTTCTTTGATTCTTTTCATGTATTGCCTTGTCTATATATTCTTCCGTAACAATTTCTGCTCCAGAAAAATCAGCAAGTGCCTCAGCTTCATAAATCGTCTCAACCAACTCATTAAAATGAGCCGTCAATTTATCCTGACTAGACGCTAATCTTGAACTATACTCAACTAATCTAGCCAATGCATCTCTTGAAAATTTCATTATATCTTTTTGCTTACAATGACCTGAAACAAACGTTGCAATCTTTTTCATATTTTGTTCTGATCTATCCAAGTCTACGTCAAAATCAGCTCTAATTTTAAATAGTTTTTTAAAATCTTCGTCATAGTAAAATAATGTCTGGTATGTCCTTGTATCTCCTATTATTATAATCTTCGTATCTATAGGAATCGGCTCTGGTTTTATTGTTTCAGCCAAAACAGTTCCTTTAGCTGCTATATTCTCTATTTGTATTTCGTTAGACACTAGAGCACGTTTAAGACCAGCCCATGCATATGGACTTACCAATAAATCTTTTGCTTGGAGTATTATATAGCCGCCATTAGCCGTGTGCAAGCTTCCTGGCTTTATTCTAGTGTGATCAGTTCTATAATAATTATTTTCATTAACATACTCTATTTTACCTAGCAAATTATAGTAATTTGGGTTTAGTTCTTTTATTACTGGTGCATTTTCCTGTTTGCTATTATCTATAAATAAATTAACCTCATACCTTGTAAAAAATAACTCTCTCATATACGCTTCTTTTTGATCTGCTACTTCGTTAGATGTGAAATTTTTTATATTTTCTATTATATCTGACGATGTTGACTTTAAATATTGCTCTATTTTTTTATTGCCTTTATAAGACTCATATATATTTTCTAAGTGCAATCCTATATGATCTAATGCCATTTTTTCAGTCAATTCTTTTATTTTTTGTCTAAGCTCTACTTCTAAATTTTTTAGTGCTTTTACAGATTCATATACTACTGAATTTAACTGTAGCGACCTATCACGCAGTTCTGCAATTTCGTCATCATCCATTTCACCCATTTCTTTTTGTGTTAAAGGATGATCATCCTTTAGTGGATATGATATCAAACCATTTTCAGTCATTTGAAACTCAAATTCATATGGGGCTGATAATTCATTTAAATCTCCAATTGCATCATTCATCAATTTATCATATTCAACATATATATTATTTTTCTTTTCTTCATATTCTTTAGAAGTAAAAACTTTAGGAAACTCTTCTTCAAGTTTTTCTATAAAAAATTGCATATCTTTCTGAAAAGCTTTCCCTTTTCCAGCTTCTAGATTTATTGCTTTTGGTTTTTCTGGTTTCTCATAATTGTACACATAAATCCAATCGTCAGGTGTATGACTTTGTTTTGCAAATGTACTTGCAAGTGCATATACATAACTATTTCTTCCTGTTCCGGGTAAGCCTGTTACAAATATATTGTATCCTTTTCTCTTTATTCTAAATCCAAATGCAAGTGACTTGACAGCTCTTTTCTGTCCTATAATTTCAGTTTCTTCCAACTCTCTGCACAAAAGTTCTTCCTCAAAAATATTTGGATCACACCTTAATTTCAATTGTCCTGGTTTCAATTCTAATTTTTTATTCATGCCATCTCCCCCTTAAAACTTAAGTTATCATACTTACAAGTTGTCAATACTAAACTCATCTATTTTTTGATATAACTCGTCAGCCTTTACAGGTTTTGACAAGTAATCATTCATCCCACTATCTAAACACATTTTCTTGATGTTAGAATGTGAGTGTGCAGTCAGTGCCACTATAGGTATTCCTTTATAATCCGGCATTTTCCTAATCATTTTTGTTAATTCTATGCCATCTATTATTGGAATACTTATATCCATAAAAATAAAATCATATTTTTTATTCTTGGTCATGGTCAAAGCTTTTTCTCCATCCATTGCTATATCTACATTATCTGAAACTCTTTCGAGTAAACTAGATATGACTTGCTGATTTATCAAATCATCTTCCACTAAGAGTATTGACATGGCATTATTTATATCTAATTCTTGTTTCCCCTCTTCTAAATACAAAATTCTTATTATTGCTGAAAAGAAGCTTCCTTCACCTAGTTCTGACACCACGTCGATTTCTCCATCCATCAAATCTACATAACTTTTTGCAATTGCTAATCCCAATCCACTTCCGCCAAATTTTCTTGTATTTGACTCATCTTCTTGTGTAAATATATCAAATATCCTGTCTTTTGCTTGATGCGTCATACCAATACCACTATCTTCAACTTCAATCTTTATATAATTTGTCTTTTCTCTTTTCATGCAAAATCTTACATAACCCTTAGGTGTAAATTTAATTGAATTATCTAGTAAAATAGAAATAATCTGATATATCTTATCTCTATCTCCTAAAACATATTCAGGCATCAAAGGATCCATCTCATAATTGAATTCAATTCCCTTCTTTTCAAATTCATATTGGTATTTATTTACAATTTCCTCATACAATTTCTTTAATCCGAAAGGATTTTTTTTCAATACTATAGTCCCAGATTCAATCTTTGATAAATCGAGTATATCATTTATAGTATGCATCAATCTCTCTGCCGAGTCCTTCAATAACTTCACATATTCTTCTTGTTGCTGCGTCAAATCTGTATATTCCAAAAGTTGCGTAATTCCCATTATCCCATTCATTGGCGTTCTAATTTCATGACTCATATTTGCCAAGAATTGAACTTTAACCTGATTAGCCTTGTGGGCTTCTTCCTTAGCCCTCAACGTCTCTCCTTTTGAATTTTTAAGTGCCATCAAATCTTTATAGTTTCTGATAGACATAAGCAATCCTGTTATGAGTTTTTGATAACTTAGGTCTGTTTTCTCCCTATAGTCATTTATATCATATTTCAAAACAACTTCTTTTTCTGGAGCTGTTCCTGGTTGACCAGTTCTAATTATAATGCGTAATTCTTTATTTTTAAGTTCCTCTCTAATAAATCTAACCAAGCGGAATCCACTATCTCTATGTTCCATAACAACATCAAGTAATACAACCGCTATATCATCATTCTCTTTTAAAATATTCTTTGCTTCTTCTTCAGAATACGCACTATAAAATTTTACATTTTTATTCTCAAAAACAAGTTTTTTACTAACTAACTTGGTCATCGCATGAACAGATTCCTCATCATCAACAATCAATATTTTCCACATATCATTCACGCTTAAACCTCCTAATTTCATTTACTACCATCTTATTCCAACCTATACCCATAAATCAAAACACAAATACAAAAAATAGTATTTTTTTTTGACAAAATTATACAAATTTAGCTTTATAGAGTAAAAAATGATTTTGAATAAAAAAAAACTAGCCTATTTAAGCTAGTTTTTTAATAATTTTATAGTTAATTAAATTTCAAGAGCTGATTTTCCATAGTATGCACATTTAAAAATTTGCTTAACATCTTCTGGAGATGACTCCCTTGGATTCGTTAAAGTGCAAGGATCTTCAAATGCATTTTTGCTCATTCTATCCAACACTTCCAAGAATTTATCTTCTGGAATATCAACTTCAGTAACTTCTTTTAATGTAACTGGTATATCCAATTTTTTATTAAGTTCTTTAAGTGTCTCTGGTAAACTGTCTATTCCAAAGAACTTCTCTAATTTATCAACCTTATCAGTTGCTTTTCTATTGTACTCAACTATATATGGCATCAATATAGCATTTGCCAAACCATGAGTTATACCAAATTCTCCACCAATTTTATGAGCAGTACTATGAACCAATCCAAGCGATGCATTTGTAAATGCCATTCCAGCAAGTGCTGATGCATTGTGCATATCTTCTCTTGCCTTTATGTCGCCTGCATTTTCATAAGCTTTTGGTAAATTATTCTTAACTAAATCAATAGCCTCTAAAGCTAATGGGTCTGTATAGCTTGTAGCTGCAGTTGAAACATAAGCTTCTACAGCATGCGCCATAACATCCATACCAGTATTAGCTGTTATATGCTTAGGCATCTTAGCTGGAATATTTGCATCCAAAAGTGCAATATCAGGTGTCATTTCATAAGATACTAAAGGATATTTGATATGATTTTTTGTATCTGTAATTACTGAAAACGCTGTTATTTCTGAAGCTGTACCGCTTGTAGATGGACAAGCAATAAATTTAGCTTTAGTTCTCAATTTAGGGAATTTTCCAGCAACCAAATCTTCAAATTTTGTATCTGGATACTCATAATATACCCACATAATCTTTGCTGCATCTAGTGCTGAGCCACCGCCAACTGCCACTATCCAATCTGGATTAAATTCAGCCATTTCACGGCCACCTCTTACCACTGTTTCTATTGATGGGTTTGGTTCTACACCATCTACAATTGATACTTCCATACCTGCTTTCTCAAGTTGTTTTTGTGTCTCTTCCAAGAAACCAAAACGTTTCATTGAATTTCCACCAGTTACAATTGTAGCTTTTTTACCTTCTAATGTAGCTAAATGCTCTAATGCATTTTCTCCGAAAATAATATCTTTAGGTACTCTGAATGCTTGTAAACCCATTTTAATTCCCCCTTAAAATTTATATGCTCTAATTTCTTAAACACACACTTGTTGACTTTTTGTTAATATTCTAACAAAGTTCTTGCTTGTTTAAGTGTTATTGTTTATAGTTGAAGTATAACAAATAAATTTTTTCAAAACTAACTCTATTTTGAAAAATTAGTCGTTTTTTCAAAAAATATGATATTTTTTTAGCAATCTTTTGTATTGGGGGAATTAAAATGCTACACAATTTCAATTCTAGGTTAGAAAATTTAGATGGATTTGAAACCGAATATGTAAAAACACTCTACTATGATTTACCAAAAAATTATACTGGAACTTATAAATCAAAAAACCATTTGCGCTTTTGTACCATCTTAGAAGGTGAAAAAGAATTGAATTTAGGAAGTAAATCTTTCAAATACACTTCTGATCAATTTCTTATAATGCCAGCAAATACATCTGTAGATATGGATATTCCAATTCAAACAAAAGCTTTAGTTTTCGAACTAAATGAATCTTTAATAAAAAAAGTAGCCTCAAATATGCCTATATATAATAATTCTAGCAAAAAACAAAATGATAATTTTATTTTAGGAACTCATAATTACGACTTAAAACAAGATATAAAAAATATCCACAATTTAACTAGATCAAAATCAAAACAAGAAGCTTTTCTAATAGACTTATATGCACAAAAACTGGTTTATGACCTACTAAAGTTGTATTCTCCTGAGCAATTACTTAGCATGAAAAGTTCAACACATATAGACCAATCCATCCACTATATAAGAAAACACCTTCATGAACCTATTTCAATCGAAAAGTTATCAGATATGCTTGGAATGAGTTGCTCAAATTTCTCTCATAATTTCAAAAAAAATTATGGCATGAGTCCACAAAAGTACATTAACGAAAGCAAACTAAAACTCGCTACTGAACTTTTAAAAGATCGCTCTGTTACCGAAGTTTCATTTGAGTTGGGATTTGAAAGCATGTCTTATTTCATTAAATTATTCAAAAAAAAATACAAATTGACGCCAAAACAATTTCAGCTCAATTGTTTATAGTTCAATTTCAAATCCATTTTATGAAATATTCCACAAGCTCTTGGGTATCAATTAAGAAACAATTATAAATTATATGTTATAATTTATATATGCTTTTTACAATTTATTCAAGATAGGGTGGTTACTTATGTATGGTATATTTTTTACATTTTTAGGTGCAATTATGCTTTCTTTAATATCCCGAATGGACAAATTAAATTATATCTTAAAAAAACTAGTTTTATCAGGTTCTTTACCACTTTTAATCTGTGCGAGTTCTCCTTTTTTCAGCATTGATATAACAAACCCAAAATTGTTAGTGTTCTGTCTCGCTGGTTTCTTGTCTAGTTTTTTAATTTTGAATTTATTCAACAACCATGAAAATTTTGTATTTTTCTTAATTGCGATATCTTCTATTGCCGTATTTGTTTTCTATTTTCAAACAATTCCAGTCAATATTTTACTTTATATCATTCTAGCCTGTTCTATTGGCCTACTAATTATTGACTATATAAAGTGGAAACATCAATTTTATATTTTGCAATTATTTTTTCTCGGCTCAATACTAATATCTTTTTTCACAATTAGCTCCCCAGAACTAGTATTGGATCCACGTTTTGAACTTACATTATTGGTTTATTTTTTACCATTATATGAATGTCTAAACCAATGGAGATCATATGAGTCTCAAAACGACGCTAAGTATAAAAAATTGGACGAAGAATTTGAAGATGAACTCAGAAGAGAACTAAAGATACGGACATGGAGTATCGAAAGACACAACATGGCGCTTCGCGAGAGCAATAAGCTTGATAAAATGACTCAGGCATATAACAAAAATGCATCTCTTTCTATTGTTAATTCACTCATAAACGATGAACATTCATCTGAATTTTCACTTTTAATGTTCGATATAGACAAGTTCAAATCTGTAAATGATACCTACGGACATGTTGTTGGAGATAAATGTATCAAATTTCTTGCCAAGACTGCAATTTCAACTATTAGAGATCATGACTACTTGGGCCGATTTGGTGGTGATGAATTCATGATAATACTTCCAGGACTCGGAACACGAGAAGCTTTTCTAGTTGCTGAAAGACTTAGAAAAGAAGTCTCTGCTAATTCTGATCCTCATTTCACCGTTTCAATAGGTATTGCTTCTTATCCTGAAGATGGGAATACCTTGAAAGGCTTACTTGAAAGTTCAGATCAAGCATTGTATATGTCAAAAGAAAGTGGACGAAATCAAGTTTCACATGTAAATAAAAATAATTAAACTCAACAAAAAAGCAGAAGACGCGAAATACAAATCACGTCTTCTGCTTATCTTTTATATACCAACATCTTTAAGAAATTTATCAGTAAACCAATTGTAAATACAGCAAATAAAATCCTTTTAAATATCGGACTAAAACTCAAAACAGCAATAATAATAGCTACATCCAATAATATTATCAATATAGGATTTCTAAATGAAAACTCTCTATAGTAAGCTCTACTAACATATTTTAAGTCCCTTATTTGAACAAAAATATGTATACCAATAAGTAAAACTATAATTCCTATAAATACTGTAGATGCAACAAATAGACCCAGATACATGATCATTATCGATACTATTGTTGCTATAAAAACTTTTCCAATTTCTCTTATATCTCCATTCATAATTTAATCCTTTCTAAATATATTTACCGCAAAATGATTTTCTATGATACGGTGTCAAACCAAGCTCCTTTATCTTCTCTAAATGCTCTTTTGTGCCATAACCTTTATTTTTTTCAAAATTATATTCTGGATATTCTTTATGACATACATCAACTATATAAGAATCTCTAGCCGTTTTTGCTAATATAGAAGCCGCCGCGATACAAGCACTTTTCGAATCACCTTTAACAACTGTTTCATGATTTTCTATATCAATATTCTTATAATTTCCATCAATCAAACTATAATTTATCACTACTCCATCATCTTTAAGTTTCGAATATGCTCGTTCAAAAGCCATATAATTTGCTTTCTGAATTCCAAATTCATCAACTTCAGCACTAGTAGCATATCCTATTGCCCATGCTTTCGATTTTTCTTTTATAGTCTCAGCTAGTATATATCTTTTCTTTTCTGATATTTTTTTACTATCTCTTACTCCTATTATAGGTTCTTCTCCAAGTATTACTGCAGCTGCTACCACAGGTCCCATCATCGGTCCACGTCCTGCTTCATCTAAGCCACAAAGATTTTCAACTCCAAATTCTTCATCAAACTTTTTCAAATTGATATATTCTTGCTTAAGCTGTTCTTCTCTTTTGCTCAACATTGCCAACTCCTCATAATTCTTTATTGATTCATTATAGCACGATTGAAGCTACATTTCCATAATACTATTATTCTGCATCCCCATAGAGTTCCCATGTCTGCGTTATAATTTCACGCATCTCTTCTTCTGATGAATTTTTGACTATATAATTGGCTGCTCCTAGATCCATACATTTTTGGACTATCAATATATCCGATACAGAAGTCATCATTATAACCGTTGAATGAGGATACTCATTTATAATTTCTTCTACTGCCTCTATCCCTGTCATCCTAGGCATATTTATATCTAAAAATATCAAGTTCACATCTTTTTCCTTTAATGCTTCTATCGCTTCTACACCATCTCCCACAGTCTCTATTACATCGAATCCTAGCGACTCAACTAAGGTTTTAATATATTTTTGGAAAAATTTGCTATCATCTGCAATCAACACTCTAGCTTTATTCATTCTTATGACCTCCCTTGTATTTTATAAAAGCTCGCTCCGGTAAGCCACCCTGAAATAGAATACCCAAACGAACCAATAATGCCCCAAGCATTACATAACCGATTAGTATTTGTATACTGATAATTAAATAACTAAATACACTAGTACCATTAGCGTATATATCGCCAAACCCAACAGATGTCATTACTACTATTGAAAAATAAATATTTCTTATGAACTTTATACCCCATGATGCTTCATGTATCACAAGATCTGTATTATTTAGAGATGGAAACAGGCTATATATTATACTAAATACCAAGACACTGATAAAAAATGCTCGTATGAGTGCAAATGTCGAAGCTCCATATCCCGTTAAATTCCAAAAAAACTTTATAACATTCTCTTTAGCATAACTCATAAACCACTTTGTTATCCTATAAAAATACTTAACAGGATATCCCTTTATGGATTTTATTATATTTATTCTTATATTCTTTTCATTTTCATAATATCGTTTCCACCATATTCTTCTTATATTATTTTCAAAACCAGACTTCATCTGAGGATCAATCCTAATATTGCCAAGTCCAACACCTGTCAAATCTGTATTCTGAGAAAATTTGCAATCCCAAAATATAGTTTCTCCATTTACCATGCTAGCTACAAAGCTTGCATCTCTAAGATCTGCATATATAAACTCTGCCCCCTTCAAATTTGTATTTTTCAAACTAGCCTTCTCTAATCTACTGGCCTTAAATACAGATTTTTGCATATTTGAATAATCAAACACGGTCTCTCCAAGTATTGCTTCATGAAATTCCGCCCTTAAAAAATTTGCAAATCTACAATCACTCTTATACAAATTTGTAGATGAAAAATTTGCTTTTTCAAAATTTCCTGCCATCAAAACTGCCTTGGTGAAATCAGCACCGTGAACTCTAGCTTCTTTCATATTTACATTATTCAAAATAGACATATTAAATTCCGAAAAACTCAAATCAGAATATTCTAAGTCTATATTTCTCAAATTAAATCTTGAAAAATTGAGATTTTTTAAATTCGCGCCTTTCAATTTTATCTTTTTTATTTTATTAGATCTCAAGTACTTATACCACTTTTTATAATCTCCATTGCTTCCACATTCTACAAGATAGTCATATATCTCTTCATTAAATTGATCTTTCCATTCATCTTGCAAAAGTCGTGTCTTCATTTTCTCACCTCCATTTTATATTTTATACCCAGTTATTGTGGGAAAATAATTTATATGTACACAAAAAAGGAGCCATCTTGAAATAAAATAACTATCTATTTCAAAACAACCCCATGCATTTTCTATCTAATTTTCGCTCTAATTAATTCACGTTTCGCTCTTTTTTCTCTAACTAATATTTTCAAAAAGAACACTCCACCAAGTCCGAACCATCCAATTACTATTCCCCATTCATAAGGCCATTGCATAGCGGATGGAAATCCTGGTAAAAACAGAATAAATAGCGCCGAGCTTAAGAATATAGCCATAGTACCAACAAATCTCCAATTTTTAACTTCATATGGTCTTTTGAGATTTGGTTCCTTAATTCTTAACTTCACAAAAGCAAGACCAACCATTAAATACGCTAAAATCACTGTAAAACTACCCGCATTCACAAGCCAAGTCAACATATTTCGTCCAAATAATGGTGCAATAGTTGTTATACCGCCTATAAGTAATATTGCATTTCCAGGTGTCTTATGCTTAGGATGTACTCTTGCCAAAAATTCAGGCAATCTACCTTTTTCAGCCATAGCCTGAATAGCCCTACTTCCCCCAATAAAAAACGCATTCCAACTAGTAATAATTCCGCTAAGACCTGCAAGCACTAGTATTTTAGAAGCCAAATTACTTCCTCCAAATACCTTTGCCATAGCAGTAGCAGTAACCAAACCCGAACCTACTATCTCACCATGGTTCAATGACCTTACAACACTAAATATTATCATAATATACCAAAGAACTGCCATAATAACTGCCAATATCATTATTTTTCCTATCTTCTTATATGGCACATTCATCTCTTCAGCAGCCTGTGGTATTACGTCAAATCCCATAAACATAAAAGGTGTCATAACTGCCACCCCTAGTATTCCTTTCAATCCAGTACTAGCTAACGGTTCTATAACTTGTGCATTTCCATTAACTACACTCCCACCAAATAGAGCTAACCCAACTGCTGCGATTAATACAGTACAACCAGTCTGTATGATTGCAACATTCTTAGTGCCAAAGTAATTTAATAATGTCACTATTATAGAACTCCCTACTCCAACTAAAACCCAAGTACCATATACATCATATCCTTGTATCGTATACAAATACCCCTTTAGATATCCAGATCCAATAAAATACTCTAAAACAGTCGGAAAAGCTACTACCTCAAATGCAACTACCGAAACATAACCTAGTATTATTGCCCATGAGCTTAAGAAAGATGCTTTCCAGCCAAAAGCACGCTCTGTGAAAACGCTTACCCCTCCATTTTCAGGAAGTGCCGCAGTAAGTTCAGCATAGGTAAGCCCTACGAACAAAATCATAATTCCGCCAATAATAAATGATATAATTGCACCAAATGCACCTGCTTTTTGAATCCATTCACCGGTAAGTACTACCCAGCCCCAACCTATCATTGCGCCAAATGCCAGCGCAAAGATATCTTTCTTTGACAATACCTTTTCAAATGATTCTTCAGATCGTCCTTTCATCTAACCACCTCAACTTTCTTTATGCTTAGATTATACATTGCACCTTTGCTTTTTGCAATTGTTTTTATGAAATTTTTTGACTTTTTCAACCAATCAAATATTGTAAAATACTCGTTTATTATTTTGTAATCCAAGATTATTTTTTAACCCATTCTATATTATAATTAACGATTATAATATAATCTTGTAATTTTTATTCATTTTGTGCATATATATTCGTGTACTCTTCTTATTTATTTTATACCCATATTACCGTCTATTATAAAAAAATAGGCTGAATAATATTAGCTCGCTACTAATTTATTTAGCCTATCTTACATACACTAAATCATATTAATTTTTAAATATTTTTTCCCTATTTTTCTCTCAAATAAATCTCTAAATTTTAGCTCAATATCGATGTCCATATCTTCTTTTCTAACTATAGCTGCTTGGTTCGCATTGAAATATACAATAAAATAATCTTTGGACTCCAAAACCTGGTATATCTTTTCATACTCTATTGTAGATTGTGATTTCAAAACCTCACTGTTAACTTCAAATTCATTTTCAAAAAACAGAAGTTCATTCACTGCACCAAAAGTTCCTGTTTTATCAGTCTTTATTCGTACTTTGTTCTTTCTTTCAATCTGAAATGCTGTACTAGCAATACCTACTAAAAGAAGTACTAACCAAAACACAAGAAAAGCACTTATACTAAAGCCATTCTCACTTATTGATAATAAATAAGCCATAGCTCCACTAAGCAGTAAAATCATCGGTATCACCATTTTTTTCCTAAAAAAGGTTGCGATATATAAAAATTTTCTATAATCCTTTCCTTCAATTCGAGTTTCAATACTAAATAACAAATTCTTTTCGTCCATAGTCAATCTCCTTTCGCATAAATCAAACAATATCTCTAGCATGAGTATTTACGTTGGTCTCGTTGTTACCCGTAGCCTCTTTCTCTTTATCAAATGTAAGCAGTATTATGGCTACAAATATGGCCACACATCCTATTATCTTTGTTATAGATAAATCTTCATCAAACATGAAGTATCCAACCACAACACTTGTTATAGGCTCTATCAAACAAAATAATGCTGCTGAAGTAGCTCCTATTTCTTTTATACCAACCTGCAATAAAACTGTTGCTACAAATGATGTACTCACAGCAAGTACTATTATAAGTAAATATGCTTTAATTGGCAATTCAAAAACCAAAAAACCACCAAATATATTTGCAACTAGCAATGCCAATGAGCCAACTAATGCAATATAGAATGATACCTTGTATGGATTTAGTAAAACTAATTTTTTTTGTTCCATTCCAACCATATAAAACGCATAGAATATACCTGATGCTACAGCAAATACTACTCCAACTAAATTTGATATGTTTTTTAAATCCATGAAAAAACAAACACCAATAGATGCTATAACCAAACAAATAACTTTTCTCTTAGTCAGTATTTCTCCAAAAACAAATCTCGCCATTAGTGCTACAAATACAGGATACATAAAATGTAATGTAGTAGTCGCTCCAATTCCAATATATTCATATGATGAATATATTAATATATTGCACAAAAGAACTCCGAACACTGCAACTATAGCAGTATTTTTCAGATCACTTTTTTTTATCTTAAAATCAACTTTAGTCATAATCATAAACAATAATAATGCAATCCCTGCAAAGAAATTTCTAAAAAAAGTCATCGAAAGAGAATTATTTCCCATTCCATATGTCATTTGTGCTAATGCTGGTGTTGCTCCATACAAAAATGCTGACGCTGCTGTACAAATTACTCCTTTTAACTTCATTTTTGCTCATCCCCTTTTCCCTAACATGATTATTGTAGTGTTTTTTGAAGAAGAAATCAATATTTATTTGCACAAAAAAAGAGTCATCTTTGAATGATAACTCTTTTTTCTTTTTATATTTTTCTAACTTTTCTATCTAATACGCCATTATTGCGCACTGAGCCTTGACCTAAAACTACTGTATCTCTAAGAACTTGATTTCCCTTATCTAATTTTTCTATTTCAGATTTTTTAACTAGATATCCAGTAATCCTTATAACATCAGCATCTGATCCATATAAAGAAAAATATCTCATTCCTTCTTTAAAAGAACCATCTATTATATTTTGTATAAATTTAGTATTTCCTTTTGCAGTTTCGTCAAAAGCAAATATATCGCCAATTCCTGATGTAAAATACTTATGAAATTTAGCCGACTGTTTTATATGAATTGGCAATTCCGGTTCTTCACCTATAGGTATTCTACATCCTGGGCTTATGCCTATATCACTGTCGATACCTACTTGAGAATGCATAAGTAATTTCTTATTTGAAATCTTGCAATTTGGACTTTCATAACCATCAACCAATTTTGCTAGCGAATCTATAATCTCAAGTCCTAGCTCATCCGCTTTTGAGTCATTTCCAAATCTGCCAGACTCGCCTTCCATTTTCATCAATGCATTAGTCCCTTCTGCCAATCCAAAAACACCAAACATTGCAGAAAATCTATCTTTTTCAATCAATCCTTCTCTTATAAGAAAACTACTCTCAAAAAATCCACTCTCATCTACCAAAAATCTTATCCTTTCATTGATATAATCTGCCATCAATTTCGATGTATTAGGTAATACTCTTTCAAAGAAATCAGCCTTTGACTTAGCTTTTTTTGCCAAATCAGCTAAATTAAGTCTTACTAAAGTATAACTACCCCCACCTATATACAAACCATTATAACAACTAACTATAGCATATTCTCCGCCAAAATCAGCTCTATACATCTCATCATTTGCAAATGATGGTTTAGCCGTAATCATAGCTGTTTCAATACTATCTAGTGCTAGTCTTTCAGGTGTGCTTTTAGAATATTTTATAGTTATATTTGGTATAGATGTCTGCATTTCCCTTTGGGCTTTCAATATCAATCTTCCAGCAATAGTATCTCTAGGTCCAATATTAGCATGACAAAATGAATCTGTTAGAGTTCTATCTATATGCTTTATAAACAATTTGATAGCTCGATACGCTTCGTCTTCATCTTTTACAAATGGTTCTAGTAGCTCATCAATATTACCAATATAAACAGGAAATGATGTTATAGATGGAACGTGTTTATACAAAATAAGCAAATTATGTGTAGCTTCCCATATATCTTCAGGTGGGTCTAATTCTAAAAATTTACTTCCTTGCTTCATAAACTTTTCATAGTCTGGAACTATGTATCTAGGTCTATAAGGAGCATGTCCTTCAAATAAATCACATATAATTCCTTCATCTCTAAGATTTTGTGTTTCTTTCGGAATATTGAGCACTTCAAGCGAGTCCTCAGCAGCTCTAGCTAAACTGAGCACTTTCTGTTCATAAGTTATCGTTTGGTCTTTTACAATTTTTAATACTTCTTCTTTACACATTCTACTCCACTCCATTTAATATATTTTAACCTAGTTCTCATTTTATGGAACAAATCTATTCAACATATAGACGGTTGTTTAATACATCATACGGATATATTGTTAGTTTTATTATATAACTTTTTTTAATTTTTTTCAATCTTATTTGTAATCATTACAAATAAAAGAAGAGAAAGGCGGCGACCTTCTCTTTTCTTTCTTTGTTAGAATTGCGGCGACAATCTAACAACATTCGTATTGTAATACTTAATAGTAGAACTGAAAGGGATTGATTATTTTAAATCACACAATCTCAACAAACCTATATGGAAAACAATATTGCTCTTTATGATTGTCATCAATAATTAGATAGTCTCCAAAAATGTTTTGTGACAATACTTCATATGTTTTCCCTTTAGTTATTGCAACTGCAAATGTTCTAAAATTATCAATTGCTTGTACTTTTCTTACCATACTACCACTCCCTTTTCTTAGAGTAAAGTTTGATAAATTTTTAACTTATTTACAATATTATAATACATCATTGTTATAATTTTGTCAAACATTTTTTGTTATTTTTTTCTCAATCCATATTCTTCTATTTTATTTACCAATTGTCTTCTGCTAATTTCAAGTATTTTAGCCGCTTGTGTTTGATTTCCGCCATAATATTCAAGTACTTGCCTAATATATTCTTTTTCAAATTCTTTTCTTTTTTCTCTAAGTGGCTTTATTTCAAGTTCAGTACTACAAGCATAATTTTCTTTTTTCTTATACCCAAAACATATTGGTAAATTTTCAGTAGCTATAATTCCGTTTTCAGAAAGCACAATTAATCTATCTAATATATTTTTCAACTCTCTTACATTTCCTGGATAGTCATATGAATATAAGAAGTTCTCTACTTCTTTTTCAATATAGTAAATTTCTTTTCCAAATTGCTTAGAAATTTGCTCCATAAAAAATTCTATAAGCATTTTTAAATCTTCTCTGCGCTCTCTAATCGGCGGAATCTCTATAACTATAGTACTTATTCTATAAAAAAAATCTTCTCGAAAACTTCCATTAAAAATATCCGCTTGCAAATTTTTATTCGTGGCACTTATCAATCTAAAATCAACTTTTTTCGTCACATTGCTACCTATTTTTTCAACTGTTTTATTTTCTATAGTTCTAAGCAATTTCACCTGTATATCAATAGGAATGTCTCCCACCTCATCTAAAAAAAGTGTTCCTCTACTCGCTTCTTCAAATTTTCCACTTCGAGAATTAATTGCCCCTGTAAAAGCTCCCTTTTCATGGCCAAACAGTTCTGACTCAAGCAAACTCTCCGAATATGAATGGCAATTCACAGGAACGAATATCTCTTTGCTTCTTTCACTACAATAATGTATATACTTTGCAAAAACTTCCTTGCCAACTCCAGACTCTCCTAGAATTAATATATTAACATCACTTTTCGCTGCTTTTGCTGCAATTTCAACACTTTTTTTAAACTTTTCATTATTAGATTTTAGTAGTATTCCCTCTAATTCTTCCGTAGTTTCTTTCCTAGTTTGATTTTCAATCAAAGATATTAACTCTTCTGTAGGGTGACTTTTCAGATGATAATAATCCATTCCATTTTTTCTAGCAATCATTATTTTTTCTATATCATGCTTAGATGATAATCCAATTATATGACTATGTTTATTATTATTGACCTCTTTTAATTTTTCAAACATATCTATTGTGAAATTTTTTTCATCCAAATTAACAAGACAAATATCCGCATCAACCCCTTTTTTCAGAAGTTCATCCAAATATCTGTAATGAGTTAACTCATATATTTTTTCTTCCAAAACAATTTTTAATGCTTCTACATACTTTATATCCTCTTCTACTATCGCTAATCGACACCTCATATCAATTTCTCCCCATATTGTATTCACCCCTATTATATCAAAAAAGTGGTACAGTTTAAAAATAACTGACCACTTTTAAAATTATATTGCTATATATTCATAATCATTTCCGGATGCTTTTAAATATTTTTCAAAATCACTATATGAAAGTTCTAAAGTTACGGTGTTTATATTTGGATGAAAACTAATCTTTTTTTCCTTCTTTAAATCCTTATCAATCTTTAGCTCTACTAGATTTTCTTCATCATTTATTAGTCCAAAAGGAGATACTGCACCAGGTTTTAATTTAAGATACTTATCTAATCTTTTCTCCGATGCAAAACTTAATTTTTTCTCCCCTAATTGTTCTGCTAATTTACTCATATCCACTTTTTTATTTTCTTCTACAACTACTAGGTAGTGCCTCTTACCTTTTTGGTCTCTCAAAAATAGGTTTTTACACTGAGCACCATCTATACCTTTCCAGTACAATTGTGCTTCCTCAACAGTTCTAACTGCTGGATGTTCATGTTTCTTATAATCTATACCTAAACCATCTAAATAATTATATACTTTTTCTGCTATCTCCATATTACTACCTTCCCATCTTTCTCATTTTTAATTTCAAAAGGGCTACAGCTTTTCTTGCATCAGAACTGATTAAATTATTTTCTCCAACAACTTCAGTTTCTATTCCCTCTTTTGATTTATTTATATCCACTATAGTATCCATATACTGATTTGTTACTACAAATTTAGCCTGTGTTCCTTGAAATGTTATTCCAACTGTTGGTATATTTCTAGAACCAAGTTGTTCAAAAGTATTTGCATAATCTACATGCGAATTTCCCCATCCATCGCAAGAAAACACAACTCCATCAGCTCTCATAGCTTCTGCCCAAACAGCAGCACGTTCTCCTACAAAATATTTTTCGGTGTTATCTTGTGGTGTTCCCACAACCATAACCCCAAGTAAATCCAAATCCGTATCCTGCTCTATAACCTCAAGTAACGGATCTCTAAAATAATGTAAACTCGTCTCTTTAGTCGAAGGTCCTATTCCCATTTTCCATTCCTCCTATTCTAAGCTCCTAAGAGCTCCGTCTCTATATTCATTTGGACTTAATATGACTGGTACATTTCCCATATCTATAATTGATCTACCACCAATAAATCCACTTGGCTCACTAGCTAACAACCTATTGTCGTACATAGCTCCTTGACCAGCTATTTGTTTTATTAGTACAACTTTTTTCTTTCCTGGTCGGATCTTATCATAGTATTCATGTGATTCAGTACATTCCCTACCATCTATTCTCTTTAATATCTGTCTAAAGTTTTGTATAAATTTATCCCCAGCTTCAAACGCTGCATTTGCTAGTTCTCTGGAAAATGGTACTCCTGCTCTTAATTTTACGTCCATGTGAATTATATAATCTCTTTTGCCAGGTGTTCCAGCTCTATCTAGCACCAATTGATTACTTAGTAACCCTTCACTTGATCCAAATTCATGCATTTGGTTTCCTTCTTCATCTGCTCCTGTAAGCATGAAATATGCTCCAGTAATAGTATGAGTTATTCCTTCGCCAATTTTTCCTATTACTTTTGTAGATATTGGCACTATATCCATGATAGTATTAATTTCTCTATTATGATCTCCAGGCTCTATAATATCAACTTTTATATCAATTATATTTTCATTTGCCTCTTCTATTTCCTGAATTCCATCTAGTGATATTTCTAAAACCTGATTTTTAAGACGATCTTTTTCTCCTAAAATCACCTTTTTCACATGAAATGCCTTGATCACCAATCGCCTCAATTCAATTTCATTCATTGTTTACACCCCCAAAATATAATTTATTCCTTCATTCTCTAGTAATGCAAATTACAAGCCAAAATAGTATTCTTTATTTTTCAACACTTTACTATACTTTTCAAATCAAATTAGTGAAATTTTTTTCTCTAATGAGAAATTTATATCACTAAATTATTTCTGTAATATACGTAATTAAAAACTAAAAAACTGTCTCAAAATAGATAAATGAAACTATTTCAAGACAGCCCTTTGATTCAAGCATATATCAATATTCTATTCCATACTTTCTTACTTTCGAGGCTACTGTTTTATGAGTGATTCCCAATGCTTTACCTGCAGCATTGAAACTCTTGTATTTCTTCATCGCTCTCATTATAACTTCACACTCATACTCTTCCATAGTAGCAATTTCTCCCGAAGAACTCATATTTATAAGACCACTATAATCTGTTGTCTTTGGATTGTATCTATAAACATTTGCAATATGACTAGGAACATCAGCAAAACCTATTATACTATCTTCACTCAATATTGCCATTCGTTCTAGTATATTTTCCAATTCACGAACATTTCCTGGCCAATCATATTGCATTAATGCTTCCATTGCTTTGGAATCTATATCTAGCTCATCAACACATAAACGGTTTTTAGTCTTCTCCAAAAAATAATCAACTAAAAGGGGTATATCTTCCTTTCTTTCACGCAATGCATCCAATTCTATTGGAATTATATTTATTCTATAGTACAGGTCTTCTCTAAATTCACCTTCATCAATCATTTTCTCCAGGTTTTTGTGAGTAGCTGCAACTATTCTTACATCCACATTAATACTTTCATTTCCACCAATTCTCTCAAACTCCTTCTCCTGGATAACTCTAAGAAGTTTTACTTGAACCTCAAGTGGTAAATCACCTATTTCGTCTAAAAACAAAGTTCCACCATGAGCTAATTCAAACTTACCAATTCTTTGGTGATTTGCACCGGTAAAAGCCCCTTTCTCATAGCCAAATAACTCTGATTCTATAAGATTTATTGGAATAGCCCCACAATTAACTGCAACAAATGGTTTATCATTTCTATTTCCGTATTTATGAATAGCTCTTGCAACAACTTCCTTTCCAGTACCACTTTCTCCTCTAATCAGTACAGTCGAATTTGTCTTAGCAACCTTATAGGCTATATTCATTTGTTCTACAAGTGATCTACTTTGCCCTATTACATTATCAAATGGATTCGTAAGCTCTTTTTTATCCTTTACTCTAAGAACTGCAGTTTCTCTCTTAATAGATTTTGAATCTAATGTATATAATCCAACTACGCCTTGATACTCATTATCTTTAAAGAAGGGAAAAGCCATTCCAAAAACACCATCTTTTCGGCCATCATAATTGACGATTCCAGTATATTTTTTTCTATTTTTATATGCCTTTAGAAGCATTTCATCCTTTACAGTATTGAAAATACTTCTTCCTCTAACTATGAAATCACTCATATTAAAAATATCTTCATAAGCTCTATTAATATAGACTATTCGCCCACTAGCACTTACAACACATATTCCTTGTTCAAATGCGTTTAAAACATCTTCATAGTCTTTTGCTGTAACTTCATCTACCCATGAAAATCGATCATTTTTTGGCGTCCTGATAATATTCATACGCTATCTCCCAACCCTTCTAAATATTTATACTCGCTCCATAGTTCTCGTAGCTACTACATCTATTCCCGTTCCTAAAATATTTTCAACAACTACATCACCAGTTTTTATAGGAGCTTCAACTTCCACCTTATTTATAACCTTCATACATTCAAATATGAGTTCTTTTGGAACCGCACCATTTGTTTTAACTGGCAATCTATTTAATATACCACTTTTAATTTTTACAGTTGTAGGAATAACTCTTTTAGGATTTGTCTGCTCTTCTATTGCATAATTATATCCTCTTTTACATGTATTACCATCAACTCTATAGCCATCTGGCTGATTATCATCTTTTATCAAAGTCATTCGACATCCCATAGGGCATACGATACAGATCATTTCTTTTTCACTCATATTCCTCTTCCTCTCTTAAGCCTCTATTTCTATAGAAATCTCTTTGTAATTTTTATCTTCAAATAAAGATTTTTCTAATATAACTTTTTCCATCTCACCAGGTGCCAAATGACGTTTTTTCATACGCTTGATTTCTTCACCATCTGCTTTCACAACCATCTCTGCATTGTGATATACATCTCTAACTCTCATAAATAGAGTTACTTCCTTTTGAACATTTATCTCTCTAATTTTTTGTGGAACTATATATCCTATTCCACTCTGTGGTTTTGTAAGAATAATATTTCCTTCATTTTTAAGCTCTTTATTAACATATTTAGCTGCCATTTCACCAGCTCTTCTACTCTCTGCTGTCACAAAATCAACTAAATCATGAACATGAACGACATTACCACATCCAAAAATTCCTTCAATAGATGTTTCCATACATTCATTTACAATAGGACCACTTGTTCGCCTATCAATTTGAACCCCAGCTCCTCTAGACAATTCATTTTCCGGAATTAAGCCAACAGAAAACAACACTGTATCACAATCATAATGTTTTTCAGTTCCCGATATAGGACGTCTATTCTCGTCAACTTCAGCTATAGTAACACCTTCCACTCGATCTTTCCCTCTTATATCTGTGATTGTATGACTCAATAGCAAAGGTATATTGTAATCATGCAAACACTGAACTATATTTCTATTCAGTCCACCCGAGTACGGCATAAGCTCGGCTACAGCTTGAACCTCAGCGCCTTCTAATGTCATCCTTCTAGCCATAATTAGACCGATATCTCCCGAACCAAGTATAACTACTTTTTTCCCAACCATGTATCCTTCCATATTAAGGTATCTCTGGGCTGTACCAGCACTAAATATTCCTGCTGGTCTATATCCTGGAATAGCAATTGCTCCACGAGTTCTCTCTCTACATCCCATAGATAATACAACTGCCTTCGCTTGTATTTCAGTATACCCATCTTTTGTATTTATCATAGCTATTTTTTTGTCCTCTGATACATCTAATACCATAGTATCTAATTTATAATCAATATTTTCCTTTTTTAATTCCAATATAAATCGTTCTGCATATTCAGGACCTGTAAGTTCCTCTTTAAATTCATGAAGTCCAAATCCATTGTGAATACATTGCTGCAATATACCACCAAGTTCACGATCTCTTTCTATAACTAAAATACTATCTACTCCATTTTTTCTTGCTTCTATAGCTGCTGCAAGCCCTGCTGGACCGCCTCCAATTACTACAATATCATAATTCAACACGTCGATACCCTCCTACTAAATTTCCTTTGTTCTGCCAACAAGTATTTTGGATCCTTCATTTTCCTGTAAAACATCTTCCATATCCATCTTTAACTCTCTAGCTAATATCTCCATTACCCTTGGTCCACAGAATCCACCTTGGCAACGTCCAGCTCCAGGTCTAACTCTTCTCTTTATACCATTTAATGTTCGTCCACCTGCATTTCTGTGTATAGCATCAACTATTTCACCCTCTGTAATCATCTCACACCTGCAGATAATTCTTCCATATCTAGAATCTTTCTTTATCATTTCCGCTTTTTCTTCAGCATTAAGCTCTTCAAATTTTACTCTAGGGCGTCTTTTCGGATTATAGTCTTTATTCTGTTCCAATCCTCCAGATAATTCTTCCACTAAGTCTGCTATATGACATGCTATCGCAGGAGCTGATGATAATCCTGGCGATTTAATTCCAGCACAATTGATAAAATTCTTTGCAAATTCAGATTCTCCGATTATGAAATCTCCAGTAGATGGCTCGGCTCTAAGACCCGCAAATGTAGTAATATTTTTACCAAAAGGAATATCTGCACACGATTTAAGCGCCATATTTCTAACAAACTCAAGACGATCACCAGTAGTGTTTGTTGCTTCTTTCTGATTTTGATCTAAATCTTCTGCATCAGGCCCTACAATAACATTTCCGTCGACAGTAGGTGCAACCAATACGCCTTTTCCAAGTTTTGTAGGACATTGGAATATTACCTTATTAACTAAACCATTAACTTCTTTATCTAGGAGATAGTACTGTCCTCTTCTCGGCTTTATTTCAAATTCTGGGTTATCAACTACCATATTATAAATCTTATCTGCATAAACTCCCGCACAATTGATTACGAATTTTGATTCGAAATTTCCTTTATTAGTCTTGATACTGTAAACGTTTTCCTTCTTCTCAATATCAACGACTTCTGTATTCAAACTAAGTTCCACTCCATTGTCCATTGCATTTTCCGCATACGCTATAGCCAATTCCCAAGGCTCTACTATCCCTGCTGAAGGAGCATATAATGCAGCTACTATCTCATCACTTAAATTTGGTTCCATTTCTTTTATTCTCTTTTTTCCTATGATTTCAAGGCCTGGTATCTTTAGTTCCTTACCATTTTCAAGTAATTCTTCTAATGTAGGAATATCTTCTTCATCAAAAGCAACGACTAACGAACCAATTCTTTTAAAAGGAACTTCTAACTCTTTGCATACATCTCCATACATCTCGTTTCCAAGCGCATTAAATTTTCCCTTATTAGTCCCTACATGTGCATCATATCCAGCATGAACTATTGCACTATTTGCTTTTGTCGTTCCACATGCTACATCATTTGTTTTTTCTAAAATAATCGTCTTCAAATTAAATTTTGATAATTCTCTAGAAACAGCAGCTCCAATTACTCCAGCTCCAATTACCACTACATCATACATTTCGTATCCTCCTCTAATTTCATAGGCATTAAAAAAGCCACACTGAACAGACCCATCATTCCATGGGTGTTCCGTGTGGCTCTCATCATCTCCGCCAACATCTTTAATTGTAGGTCTGTACGGACCTAAAAGACTTTCGTATACTCTAAGTATACACTATCTATTTAATTAAGGCAAGAATTTATGCTTCTTCCCATCCTTTTGCTCTACCAATAGCTCTCTTCCAGCCATCATAAAGTTTTACTCTCTCATCGTTTTCGATTTCTGGCTTAAATTCACGGTTCATTGCCCAACGCTTAGCAATAGTTTCTTTACTATCCCAGAAATTAACTGCCAAACCAGCTAAGTAAGCTGCTCCTAATGCTGTAGTTTCAGTAACTTCAGGTCTATGAACATCAACACCTAATATATCTGATTGGAATTGCATCAAGAAATTATTTGCTACAGCCCCACCATCTACTTTCAATGTGCTAAGAGTAATTCCTGAATCCTCTTCCATTGCACTTAAAACATCTTTTGTTTGATATGCTATAGACTCTAACGTAGCTCTAATTATATGATTTCTATTTGCACCGCGAGTAAGTCCTACTATAGTACCTCTAGCGTACATATCCCAATAAGGTGCTCCAAGTCCAGCAAATGCAGGTACTACATAAACTCCATTTGTATCACTTACTTTTGTTGCAAAGTATTCGCTATCTTTAGCATCACTTATCAATTTCATTTCATCTCTAAGCCACTGAACAGAAGCTCCTGCAATAAAAATACTTCCTTCCAATGCATACTCAACTTTGCCATCAACTCCCCATGCAATAGTTGTAAGCAATCCATTTTTAGATGGAACCATTTTCTCGCCTGTATTCATAAGCATGAAACAACCAGTTCCATAAGTATTCTTAGCCATTCCTTCTTCATAGCAAGCTTGTCCAAATAACGCAGCTTGTTGATCCCCTGCTATACCAGCGATAGGGATAAGTGCTCCACCAAAAGTTTTCTCATCAGTTTCACCATATACTTCACTTGATTGTCTTACTTCTGGAAGCATAGATGCCGGGATGTTTAATTCTTTCAACATTTTCTCATCCCATTTTAAATCTTTAATATTGTAAAGCATTGTTCTAGATGCATTTGAATAATCTGTAACATGTACCTTTCCTCTAGTAAGATTCCAGATCAACCAAGTGTCTATATTACCGAATAAAAGTTCTCCCTTTTCCGCCTTTTCTCTTGCACCTTCAACATTATCTAATATCCACTTGATTTTTGTTCCAGAAAAATAAGCATCTACTACCAATCCTGTATTTTCTCTAACATAATCTTCTAAATTTCTAGCTTTTAACTCATCACAAATCCCAGCTGTTCTTCTACACTGCCAAACTATAGCATTATAAACTGGCTTACCTGTGTTTTTATCCCAAACTACTGTAGTCTCTCTCTGATTTGTAATACCTATCGCCGCTACTTCAAAAGGACTTACTCCAGCTGTTTCCAATACCTCTCTAGCCACTCCTGATTGAGTTCCCCAAATTTCCATTGCATCATGCTCTACCCAGCCTGGCTTTGGATAAATTTGAGTAAATTCTTTTTGTGCTACTTTTACAATTTCACCATCATGATTAAATAATATAGCTCTTGAACTAGTTGTTCCTTGGTCTAACGCTAGAATGTATTTCTTTTCCATTTTATAAATCCCCCTCAATGAGCTTATTTATGGGGGCTAGATGCCCCCATTTCATTTTATAAATTCTACTATATAATTACTTTAGAAAATAATCTGCATTTGATAAAATAAATCCGCCTAAAGTTCCACCAATTACTGCAAATAATGCATTAACTAAACCTTTACTTACATTGTCTCCAGATAATGCTGAAGCTACAAATAATCCAACACCAGCTGCCCATGCCATATCTACCCATGCGCCTGTCTGATGAATTAATCCAATACCATGTGTTAGTGTCCATGTTGTTCCAACGATAAAACCAGCTGCCATCCAGCCACCAATAGCGCCCCAATTCTCTACCATTTTGCCCCAAAGCAAACGAATTAAGAAAGGAAATATAAACGCTCCTGCGAATGTTGTTATAACTTGACTCATTGTCATTTACAATCCACCTCGTTTCCCGATTATTGTTTGTTTAGTACTTTTGACTCTAGCATATAAGCTGTGAACCCACCAACTACGCCACCAATGATTACTACTATCCAAGTTGGAAAAGTTGCTGCCATAGTAGCATTTCCTAAAAATAAATCTTTAGTAGTTCCTGCCACACCTATTCCTAGCGCCATATCTACCCAAGCACCATCGTTGTTGTGAATCCCAACAAAGTGATTCAAAAACCACATTGTACCGATGATTGCAAATCCTGCAAACCAACCACCAGCTATTCCGTATGAGCCTGCAAACTCACCCCATACGCTCATGACAAACATACCAGCTATCGCTGTTCCTAAGATTGTTCCTAAGTGTTTCATCAATCCACCTCCTGATATTTTCGACGGAAAAGGGTTTCCCTGTCGTCAATTATATTTAATGCAATTTGCGTGCCAAGTTGTTTTTGCATTTTTGAACGCATTATCGCAGTAAATCGTATAAACACATTGGTATTTTTTATCAATACCTACTCTTCATTCTATAACTTCTGGTATTTTTTATCAAGTTTAATCCATTCGCGAAGTTTTTCTATGTTATTTTCTATCTCTTCATCAGAAACGCCTGCATATGACAATAAAAAATATTTCGTTTTTTTTATATCTTTCTTACTATAATAGTAATAATCCAGCGGAGTTAATGTCATATTGTTATTATTCCAATTAGTATTTTCATCTATTTTTCGTTTTATACCATTAAATTTGACCAAAATATTCAAACCAGTTTCTTGACCTACTATATCTACATCATCTCCAAATATTTTTTTTAATGAAAGTATCAGTATTTCATTTTTCCTACTATAAATTTTTCTAATACGCCTTATATGTTTTTCAAAATTCCCCTCTCTCATTATATTAGCCAAAACAATCTGGTCTATAGAAGATGCTGTTTGACTATATCTATCTCTTTTACTCTCATATAATTTGCAAAGTGTTTTTGGTAAAACCATATAGCTGATTCTTATGGCAGGCGTAAGCACTTTTGATATAGAGCTTATATATATTACTCTGCCACTCTTATCAATCCCTTGTAAACTAGGTATCGGATTACCTTTATATCTAAGTTCACTATCGTAGTCATCTTCTATAATGTATGTATCATTGTCAATAGCCCAGCGTAATACCTCTATCCTCTTAGCTATAGGCATAACCTGCCCCATTGGGAATTGATGTGAAGGTGTCAAATATAGCAAATCCAAATCCTTTTCTTTTTGTATATTTTTTATAAGCATACTATTTTCTACTTCTATAGGACATATTTTCAAACCCAAATCTTCAAAACGCTTGCTAGCTTTTCTAAATCCTGGCTCCTCAATGCCCACTATTTTAACGTTTTCTCCCAATATCATAACCAATAATGTCAACAAATCTTGGACTCCAGATCCAATTATAATCTGATTTACATCACAATTCACACCTCTAGAACGATGTAAATAATTCATAAGTTCTATCCGCAATAGCTTAGAACCTTGTACTTCACCATATGATGTAAATACTTCTGGACATTCCCTCATAACTTGATTATATGATTTTTTCCAAATACTTATTGGTGCTGCGCATAAATCAATAGACTTTGTAGAAGACACACTATTAACTTCATAATCTACACTCGACTTCACCATATTTTCAGTTTCGACATCATACTTTTCTACAAACTTTGTAAAGTAACCTCTGTGCGGCTTACTTTCAACATATCCCTCCATTATTAATTGTGTATAAGCAGCTTCAACAGTAGTTTTGCTTATGTTCAAATTCTCTGCTAATAGTCTAATTGATGGCAACTTTTCATCAGTTTTTATTTTCCCTTCTAGAATCTCATTTTTTATGTAGTCGTATATTTGTATGTATATAGGCTTTTTTATTTTAAAATCAATATAAGGCAATAATTCCAAAGTGTCCCCTCCATTTATTTCAAATTGTCTCTTTTTTTATGTACAGTTTTAGTGTAACATATCTATAGCAATTGTTAAACAATACTTCGAAGTTAAAATATTAAATCTATAATTGAGGTGACCAATATGACATCTATCAGAAAACTTGTTATCAGTGGACTTATGATTGCACTTGTATTTATTGGAACTTTTTCTATTCGAATACCCGTTCCATTCACTCAAGGTTATATTCATGCAGGTGATAGTATGATTTTCTTATCTGCAGTACTATTTGGTTGGAAAACTGGAGCTCTAGCTGGCGGTATCGGATCAGCTCTTGCTGATGCTATGGGCTATCCACATTGGATTATTCCTACCCTGATAATAAAAGCTCTAATGGGAGCTATAATAGGACTTTTATGTGAAAATCGTAGCGATATGAAATTTCGAATGATACAGGGAGGCCTAGTCGGATTACTAATTTGCCTTACAACAGCACTGAGAATTTATATACCGAGATTATCTGCTAATGCTGTTTTAAGTGCAAATGATGAATTATCCTCTATCTCTGAAGCTAGTAGTTTAATCCAAAATGCAACAACTAACTTTCTTTATATTTTGCTATTTCTAGTTTTAAGTTTTATGCTTTTCATGATTTTCAAGAAAAAACAGCATTCAACTTTGATATCAATAAATCATTATATAGCAATGATAATATCTGGAAGTTTTATGGTTTTTGGTTACTATTTAGCTGCTAGTCTTATGTACGGTAGCTTTGTAACTCCATTATTCAGCATTCCTTCAAATGTGTTTCAGTTTACAATTGGTGGTGGCTTAGCTTTAATACTCATCGTACTAATTGATAAAACACATGGTATTGATAGATTAAAATCATTTTGTAATTGATAAAAACGGATCGATCCAAATTACTTTTGGATTGATCCGTTTTTTAAACTTTCCCAGTATCTTTCTAAAGGTTCTGGTCCTCTAACCACATTTCGTTCAATACTCAGTCTCCCTTTCTCATCGGGTCTTATTCTCCAATCTATTAACATTATCTCTCCATTTAAAATTTCCAGTCCTGTTATATTTCTAGGATGTACACAACAACCATCATTAAAATATGGTACCTCTCCTGGTAGTGGAAATTTAGGTCTATGTGTATGTCCTGCTATCAGTACCTGCTGATTTTCAACAATCCAATTAGTTAATTTTTTTTCTACTTTATGTCTCTTATGCAAATTTTTTGCTGGACTCGCAGGATTTCTAAATCCTATTATATGAAGATATCTCCATATATATCTCATAGTAAACATTGAAAATCTCCACAAATAGTCATTAAATAATTCGCCTTGATGCCCATGAACTACAAATATACTCTCATCGTTTTCTTCATATTCTAAAAGTAATGATTCATATGTCTCTATATTTTTAAATAAATCCCTTTGCTGCTCTGTATATTCGTCAAAAAATTCGAAAAGTTTTTTCTCTACATTAACTGCTTTTTTCAACTCAACGTTATGATTTCCAATCAAATAATAAAACCGTCCCTCTTCGTACAACCGTTTCAATTGCATATATATATCACTATGTGCCCTTCGTATATCAGAAAAGTGTTTATGTTCCCAGAGTTCATCACCATCTCCGACTTCTATATACGTATATCCTTCTTTATAGTAATACTCCATTGCATGATAATAAATATTTTGATTGTGAGCAAATTCATCAGAGATGCTATTATCTCCACGATGACAGTCACTTAAAAATACCAATTTTGAATTTTTGTTAAAAGGTATCTTTTTTGCAGTTTTTAAGATTTTATTTAATCTACGCTCTCTCGTCATTATCTTTCACCTTCATTTTCTTTAAAAGAGTAACCATAAATTTCGTTCCTTTACCTATATCTGACTCAACCTCAATTTCTCCGGAATGTTTATTTACAACAAAGTCATAAACTATACTCATCCCTAAACCAGTTCCTTTACCTATTTCCTTTGTGGTATAAAAAGGATTATATATATCTTCCATCTGTTTTTCATCCATTCCGATTCCATTATCTTCTATCTCAAAGCAAACATTATCGTCGCTTTCATAACTTTTTATCCTCAGTATTTTTAAATTTTTACCACCCATTTCAATCGCATCCACTGCATTCACTATCAAATTAACTAATACCTGGTCTATTTGATTTCCGATAACTTCTATATCTGGCAATTGAGCTAAATCCACATCTACTTGAATATCATCTGTAATTCTATTTTTAGCCAAAAGTAAAGCTGATGTTATACCATAATTTAAATTATATTGTCTAATCTGTCCCTCAATTGATGGGTGTGAAAATTCTCTAAGCCCTTTCACCAAATTCGTCACCCTTCCAATCCCTTCATCTATTTCATCAAAAATACTGCCTAAATCTTCATTTATAAACTTTAAATTGTTTTTATCTTCAATAAGTTTCATTTTATCAATATATTTTCTATACTCTATCTTTTTAGTATCTTCCATAATTTTAGAAATTTGATGATAATTTTCAACTATATCCTTATAGCTTATGAAATAATCTTCCAACGTCTGAACATTACTCTTTACAAACCCTATAGGATTGTTTATCTCATGAGCCAATCCTGCCGAAAGTTGACCAATTGTTGCCATTTTTTCGCTAGCAATCAATTTCTTTTGAGTTTTTAGTAATAATTCATTTTTCTCTACCAATTCCAAATTCTTTCTCTCTAACTTTTTTTCATACTTTTGCTGTTCACTGACATCTTTTATTATATAAACTAGTCCTATAACTTGTTTTTTAGGTCCGTAAATTTGTGATATTGAAACGCTTAGTGCTTTTTGATTTTCTTCGATAGTGTTACTTATTATATTTTTCTGATTTTGCTGTCTATCTTCTATATTTATCAAAGTTTCAATATTTTTCCCAGTATATAGTTCTTCGCTGTCATCAAAAAGGTTTACAAATGATTTATTATATCTACTTATTTCACCATTAGCTGTAGCAACAACTATTCCATCAGCAATATCATCAGCCAAATCCCACATTATATCTTCTAATTTAATTTTAAAAAACTCATACTTGCGAATAGCGTGCCATATAAAAATATTTTTCAATAAATAGGCCATACTAAAGAACTCTGGAATTGCTACACTATCATCACTTATCAATCCTGCACCTAAAGTGAAAAGTACTATATAGATTAATATACCCATTCCAACAAAATAAAATTGATTCTTAAGTCTATTTTTATTTTCACATCTATAACTCCTAAATATAACAAATAAACATAGCACAAAAACAACGCTCGTCCAAATTTGATTAAACATAACCCAATTGTTGATTGGCAGTTCATAGGACCATCCCGCGCTAGTATATTGTAAATTTCCCGATAAATAATTCGTTTTACTATCTACTAAAAATAAAATTGCTCCAGGAACGACTATGCATAGGCTCTTAAACAATGTGCAAAACTTACTAGTACATTCGGTTTTACTTATCTGAATTATAAAACTAAAAAACAATACTAATTCAATAGCCCAAATCGATGACATCTTGAGCCAAACAGTTGCTTCTGATATTGAAAATGAATGTCTCATTTGAAATGTAAAAAAGCACCAAAGCATCTCTATTATAGATAATACTAGAAATAATCTATTTGTTTTACTATGTTTATTCATATTATAAACATAAACTCCGAAAAGCAAAATAAGTATTCCCGCCAATAAATTTAAGTCAGCAATTGATTGCATCATGAAAATCCCCCTATTTTATGACTCTTCTTTATGATTCTATGATATAATAATAAAGCGTATTTGCCTATACGTATTTTTATATTGTAGAAATTAATTGCATGTATTTAACTTATATCAAGAAAGGACGTTTTACTATGGCAATAAAAAATTGTAAATCTTGTGGCAAAATTTTTAATGCTCTAACAGCTAAAGATCGTATTTGCCCAATTTGTAAGCAAGCTGATGTAGCTAATTTTAAAAAAGTAAAAGACTACCTTTATAAAAATAGAGGTGCAAATATACCTACAGTTTCTGAAGAAACTGGTGTACCACAAAAAGATATCGTCAGATATTTACGCGAAGACAGGCTTGAAGTAGCAGATTTAAGTGAAATTGGCATTCCATGCGAACGCTGCGGTGTAAATATAAAAAGTGGTCGTTTCTGCAAAAAATGTCTATCCGAAATGAACAAAGAACTTACTGGTGCTATAAAATCAAGTTCTCCACTACCTAGAATCCCTTCTGCTGACAAAAAAAGTAATAAGATGTTCACTGCTGATTTTAGACAGCGAAGATCTTAAAAATAATCATTTTGTTAAAACGTCTATTTTTTCAAGGCGTTTTTTATTTTGCCTAAAAATAAATCACAATTATTTTATGTGGTAATTAACGTAATTTTGTTTCTATTAACTACTTTTTGTTAAAATTTTAATAATTTCCTTGACAATTTATAGACAATTATGTTATCTTTTTATTAAGAGCTATCGCAATCTTTAGACAATACAATCATTGATTGTTTTTTCGAATTGCGATTTCGTAAAAATAAATAATTGTGTGGCAGATGACTATTGGAGATATGTATTCATAACCGTAGGCGCAAAGAATAGACGTGCTTAATCTATTCTGAAACTCTCAGGTCAGTTACAATAGTCGGACACGCCCCTGGAGAGACTCATTTAATTGGGCATCGAAGAAGCAACTCACTTTTTAGTGACGAAACTCTCAGATAAAAGGACAGGGACAAAAGCATTTTACAACATGTTTTTGCCTAATCGTTCTTTTTTTAATGCAGAAAATTTCGTCATCTTTTAAGTTGGTGCTTCTTTTTTGTTATTAAAAATTTCATTGGAGGTAGTTTATGGAAATTATTAAAGGATTAGGATTATTATTAGGGACACTCGCATTATTTTCGCTCTTCAGCCTCAAAATGCCAAAAGGTCAAAAAGCAATGTCAGGCTTAGCTGATGCTGCTGTTGCAACTTTTTTGGTTGAGGCCATCCATAAATATATCGCTGGCGGTATATTTAAAATCAATTTTTTCAACCAAGTCGGATCAGCAGCCGGCAGCATGGGTGGTGTTGCCGCTGTGATTCTTGTAGGGTTGAATTTAGGTATCAATCCAGTATATGCTGTTGCTGCCGGTGTTGCAGTTTCAGGTTATGGAATCTTACCAGGATTTATTGCAGGGTATATAGTTGCACTTATTGCTCCTAGAATAGAAAAAGTCTTGCCAACGGGATTAGATTTGATCGTCGGAGCTCTAGTTATAGCACCTTTTGCAAGATTACTAGCTAGCGCATCAGATCCGATAGTTACTCTTGTTTTAGAAAACATTGGAGTTACTATCAACTTAGCCGCAGAACAATCTCCACTATTAATGGGATTCTTACTTGGCGGTATGATCAAAATGATTTGTACTTCTCCACTTAGCTCTATGGCTCTTACTGCAATGCTTAGTTTACAAGGATTGTCTATGGGAATAGCTGCTATTGCATGTGTTGGAGGATCTTTCACAAATGGATTGATTTTCAAGCGTCTTTCATTTGGAGATAATAGTAATGTTTTAGCAGTAATGCTTGAACCACTTACTCAAGCTGATATAATAACTCAAAACCCAATACCTATTTATTGTTCTAACTTTATAGGTGGTGGATTAGCGGGATTAGCAGCTGCATATTTTGGAATAATTAATAACGCACCAGGAACCGCTTCACCAATTCCTGGATTACTAGCTCCTTTCGGATTTAATCCAGCAATACCAGTTATAATGGCTTTAATTTTTGCTATTCTCGGTGGTACATTCGCTGGCTTCCTTGGAAGTATGGTATTTAAAAGCTATAAGAAACAAACAGTAGCTGAATCTGAAGTTCAATTTAATGATAGTGAAATTCAATCAGCATAATATATTAAGATAAGGTTTTATAAAAGAAAGGCTGTCTCCCGGCAAAAGAGACAGCCTTTGTTTTGCAAAAAATTATTCAAAAACTTCTATAGTTCTTTTTAAAATCTCTACCGCACTCACTACACCTTTAGCTTTTGTTTTTTCATAGTTTTCAAGTTTTGAATGCCCTGGAGTTATAAACACTTCCGATACACAATCCATTGATTCATCAAGTTTTGAATCCCCTGCTGAAACTACTTTTATTGCATTGTATTTTTCTCTCAAATATCTTAGAGCTGCACCCTTACTAAGTCCTTTAGGTAAAAAATATATTTTTCTGCCTTGATCCGAGCATTTCCATTTCATCTCATCAATTTTATCCATAATATATTTAATATTTTTCCTATCAAATAGTTCTTCTTCAACAACCAAGTAAGCAAATAAATTTTCAGCTTGCCTTATTTTCAAAACACCCTCAACCGATTCGAGTTCGTTAAGTCTTTCCATGAATAAATTTAACGGCAAGCTCTCTGATATTTCAGATTTTATTCTTTCACTCCAAACCTCATCTATTTCACCATTTTCAATTATTATTCCACCATTTGCAACCACTGCTGTTTGAACCTCTACTGGTAATTTTATTCTATTATATTGCTCAATTGTTCTCGTAGTTATTGGTACAAACTTATTTCTTAGTAATATTTTCTTTAAATTACTTATGGCCTCTAAATCCATGTACGAAAGTGGCGAATCTTTATATATCTCAACACACTTTACATTTTTTTCATTCTCTATCCAGCGCTTTGAGTATATAAGCGTCTGGTCTAAATCACTTGCAAATATATTCATCTTACTCTCCCTTCAGCGCCTTTACTATTCCACAACATTGATACGCCTCTAATGGATACGTTTCTATTGGTATATTTTTTTCTCTAGCCAATTGTATTACATGCTCAATATTCTTTGCATCTTCACGAACTAAAATCTTCCAAGGTATTCTTCTAAGTAATACTCTAGTAGTCTCACCTATTCCAGGTTTAATGAAGTGAATACTCTCTATTTCAAAATCTTTCTCAATTCTTTTTACATCTTTCTGACCAATCCAATTCACATTTTCCAAATCAACATCAAACTCTTTCACTTCATTTTCAGCTTCAACTTTAATAGATTCAAATTCACGTTCTATCTCTTCAATGTAGTAATTAGATAAATCTTCATTTTTTAACTCTCTATAGAATTTCACACCATGATAATCATTTTTATCTATCATATCTTCTCTGTAGACAGTTCTACTCAATAACCCTGATATAGTTGAATTCAAGCATGCATTTGGAATCAAAAAATCTTCTCGAGTTCCATATATAGCTGTACATGCTCCTGGATCTGCTAAAACCGCTAATTCATCGCTTAAATTTTCTCTTTTCCCATAGATTTTGTCTATCTCTGATAATGCTTCTTTTAACTCTTTGGTTATTGAACCTTTTCCAGTCCATCCATCTAAAAATTGAATCTGAGAATTAGGGTGTCTCTGAAAAATATATTCCATAGCATTTTTGTCTATTCCGCGACCTCTAATAATAGATATACTATAATGTGGCCAATTGATTCCTCTGACTTGTTCCATATATCTCTTAACTAAAACCCCAGCTGGCGAACCTGCTCTAGCTAATGATACCAAAACTACGTCTTCCCCTCTAGCCTTCAATATTTTTTCTGCTGTAATCCCCACCGCTAGGGCTAATTTAGATTTAAATTTTCGAAGCGAATCATGAAATAAATCTAAATAAATTTTAGATGGTTTATATTCTATTGGCAACATTTCCGAATAGTGAACACCAGACTGTATTGCCTTCTCTCTCGTTTTATTATCTTTCTCTTCTATGCGATTGCCTAAATTTTTCAGCAAAAAAACTATATCTTTTTCATCATAGCTTCCCATTTGAGGTGGATCGCTTTTTAAATTATTTTTATTGCAACTAAAATAAAACATTCTAACATTGTCGCAGTATTTTTTTAGGCAATTATATAGATAATTATTTGCCTTACTTAATCCTTCTCCTTCCGTCATTATAAGTATAGTATTATATTCTTCTTTCTCAATATTATATACATAATTTACTACACCTTCATTATATAAGCTATAGTGGGCTATTCCATTTTCAATTGGATAATCTCCACCTTCATATGGATAGATCGGGCTTCTTGTAGTTGACTTAAAGTACACCTCTCCATCTAATTTATCAGCTATACACATAGGTACATATATAAATTCTTCTGTTCCAAGAATTAATGTTTTACCACTTACATAGGGCTGAATATTTTTGGATATATCATACATAATTTTTTTCCCACGTTTGTGAGTATTTCTATTTAATCCAAATCTTCCTGTATATCTCATATATTTCGAGCCTAAATCCAATAATTCATCATCTTTTTCTTTTGATAAAGATTCAACAAAGACACATTTATTCTTTTCATTAGTCTTTTCAAATTCCCTATTTAACTTTGACTCATCAAAAATTTCATGTTTTTTTATTTCATCTAAATTAATTTCACCGTTTTCTATATTATCAAAATAGCCATCTATCAAACTATACACCGACACATTTAATTCATTTTCTCTTGAAAACAAATCAAATTTATCTCTATATTCTTTTTTTCTCCAATCAAGTAAACTTAAAATATCAAAATTCTTTATGTGGAAAGTTTCATTTATTGATTTCATTATATTTAAAAGAGTATTACCTGTAGAAATTTCATCATCAACGAGTATGACTCTATTGATACCATCCAGTTTTAAATTTTCATTTTCATAAATTTTGTGTGCTGTAGCATGAGAATGTTCTTCTTCGAAACATATTGTATTTCCACTATGTCTTAGATTTTCTCTAGTAGTATGGTAAAAGCCCTTAACATTTTCAAATGCATCAAAAACGCCGTGAGAAAGACCTGTAGCAGTCTCTGCAAATCCTATTACTAATGTATCTTCATCAATTTCATATCCTCTTGACCTATCTATAATTCCTTCATGTTCATTTTGCCTAACTCTATTTATAAGATCTTCTCTATCAAAAGCAAATTTAGAAAATCTTGACTCATAATAATGCATAGCTAAAAGTCTGCTGACATCTAATGCTCTTTTTGGATTTACACTTAAATGTTTTCCAAGCACCTTAGATACAAACAAAAAACGTCTTTTCGGATTACATCTAGTTGCCATTTTAAAAAAATCATCTATATCTAATTCATATGGATTCCTCTCTACATTTAGTTCTATAGAGTAATGATTTTCAATATTATTTTTCACTAACCATACCTCCTAGTTGAGATATGATAGATAAATAATCATACCCCTTATTAAATACACCATAAACTTTAGCCCTTGTAAGTATTTTTCTAGCCCAATACGTATGTGGCTTAACTTCATTCATTTTATTTCCATAATCGCTTTTGAAAACTCCACCATTACCATCTTCTCCAATTATAGCAATTGCATCTAAATATTCTTCATGATTTACTGCATAAAGTGCGTTTACTATAGTAACATGTGATGGATGTATAACAGTTTTACCAACCATACCATTTTCTTTGTCTTTCAAAATCTCTCTTATTAAACCATCTAAATTATTTTCAATAAGTTTCGATCTTAAATCAAGACCTTGTTCTCCAAAAAATTCATGAAAAGGAGTCGCCCTAAGTAACGGCTTTAAAAGCCTGTCATTGTCAAAATACTCCCAAACCGTACCTGAAACAATGTAATTTTCTTCCTTTCTAATAAACAAATTAAGTATAGCGTTTATACAGTCTCTAACTAATTGGATTTCATAAACAGTATAATCCTTCCCTCGTCTTATCCCAAAGTAAGAACAAAAATCTGTAGCTCCAATCCTTATATTTAAAACATCATCTCTACAATTACTCAATAATTTCTTTATAAAATTAAGCGTCTCAAGTCGAGTTTCCACATACATTAAATCACTTGATTCTAAAATGGGCATAAAATAATGTTTAGTAGCCGTATCTTCATTAAATTTTTTAAAAACCTTCACATATTCTAAGCCACTTTTACTGTCAAATTTTGGAAAAACAAAACCAGTTAATAACGACTCTACTATATGTACTTTAGATGAAAGTTCTTCAAAATGTTTTGGTGATCTCACTCTTATAAATAAAAACGGTATTTCTTCCTTTTTTATTTTGCTATTTTCAACTGCTACTTTAATTTCATTTAATTGATTTATCAAATTCTGTTCAGCATATTCAACGTCTTCATCTTTTATAGCATCTTCTAAACATACAACTAAAGTTCTAACCTGTGGATATTTTTTGGAAATAATTATATCGGCTAAATCTCGTCTTGTAGCAGGCATATAGAGTGCTGCTCCCACAGCATATTTCAGTATTTCGCTATCATTGTAGTCAATTCTTTCTGGTTGCTTATAGAATATTTCACACCTAAGCTCTTCTGTTAAATAACCAAAGTACTTCATTTTTTAACCTCCCCGTTAGTTAAAAAACAGCTTCCTAAGAAGCTGTTTAGTTTGAATTTCTAAATATATGATCTATTGATAACGTGCAACTATTTCTCTAAGTCCTGGTTCGTTAGTTCCTTCACCGATAGCTCCAAATTTCCATTCGCTGCCATGTCTATATATTTCACCAACCACCAACGTAGTTTTACCAGCATAACTTTCAGTTAAATTATACTTACAGAGTTCTTTATTTCCAGTTGCATCAACAATTCTGATAAAAGCATTTTTTATCATACCAAAATCTTGTTTTCGCTTTACACAATCGTATATATTTACAACAAATATCGCTTTCTGAATCTCTTGTGGAATATTATTTAAATCTAATAATATTTGCTCGTCATCGCCCTCACCGTCTCCAGTAAGATTATCTCCTTGATGAATAATGCTACTATTTTGATTTCTTAGATTTCCAAAATAAATCAAATCAGCCTTCGATCTAAGCTTATTATTTGAATCTAGTAGTAATACTGATGCATCGCAGTCTACTTGTGCTGTTTTCCCTCCAAATAAACCACCTAGCATTCCTCCGCCACTTCGCTCTGCCGGATCCCAACCTAAACCGACTAAAATACTAGAAAGTCCAGCATTGCTCTTTGTTAAATCAATTTTTTGTCCCTTAACTAAATTAATACTCATAATTTCGTCCTCCTATAGGGTCTATTCTACACATCTAGTCCATAATTTCTACAAAGTGCTGCAAGTCCACCTTGGAATCCACTTCCTATGGCATTAAATTTCCACTCACTATTATGTCTGTAAAGTTCACAAACTACCATAGCAGTCTCCACAGAATATTCTTCTGTCAAATCGTATCTCAAAATTTCTTCATTAGATTCCTCGTTAACTACTCTAACAAAAGCATTGCTAACTTGTCCAAAATTTTGACTTCTTGCTACAGCATCATGAATTGTTACAGTAATAGCTATACGATCAACATGAGCAGGAACCTTGTCGAATTCAATTACTAATTGCTCATCATCGCCTTCGCCTTCACCAGTTCTATTATCTCCCGTATGAACAACGCCACCACTAGGATGCGTCAAATTATTATAAAAAACAAAATCTAACTCATTTTGTGCCTTTCCTTGCGAATCAACTAAAAATGCTGAAGCATCTAAATCAAAATCCATTCCACCATCATATCTATTTGTATCCCATCCTAAACCTATGATAGCTTTCTTTAAATTATTGTCCTTTGTTAAATCAATTTTTTGTCCTTTTACTAATGTTATTGTCATACGTCTCGACCTCCTGTTTGCAATCTGTTAGTGTATTATGCTATTTATATAGTTTATACGTTAATTCCAAAATTGTTGCAAAGTGCAGCTAATCCACCTTCAAAACCAGCTCCGATAGCTGCAAATTTCCATTCACCATTGTGTTTGTACAATTCACCAATTACTACTGACGTTTCGATACTATAATCTTCACTCAAATCGTATCTAATCAACTCTTCGTTAGTAGCTTCATCTAATACTCTAATAAAAGCATTACTTATTTGACCAAAATTCTGACCTCTAGTATCAGCTTCATGAATAGTTACAGTAAATGAAATCTTTTCAACATCTCCTGGCACCTTTGACAAGTCAATTTTAAGCTGCTCATCATCACCTTCACCTTCACCAGTTAAATTATCTCCTAAGTGCTGAACCGATTGTGATGCGTGCATCAAGTTATTATAAAATACGAAATCTCCGTCACTTGCTACCTTTCCAGTTGCATTTGTTAAAAACGCTGCTGAATCTAAATCAAAATCATTTCCACCATCATACTTATTTGTATCCCATCCTAAGCCTACAACTATCTTCTCTAGTCCTGGATTAGTTTTTGTTAAATCTACTTTTTGTCCTTTTGATAAACTTACAGCCATAGTTTCTTTGATTAAGCAATTTGCCTAACCAAATTCACCACCTTTCTAAATATTTTTTATTTATAATTAAAGTTAAAAACATGCTTCAAATTTAATTTTACCACCATTTCACCGCTATGCCAACAATGTAAACTAAAAATGTTATATATCCCATAAGCATAACAAATGCATCGTTTTTCTTGACGCCAGATTTTTTTAAAAGTACCCATGCCGTTATTAGCATAGAAATTACTAAGAAGAAAAGCGCCCCTGCATTTTGAGCAAATGAAACTGGTATACTCTGCCCAGCAACTAGCATTGGCAAACCTAAACATATACAGATATCAAATATGTTTGATCCAACTGCATTCGCTATAGCTCCATCAGCATCGCCACGCTTAGCTGATTTTATAGATAAAAATGTATCCGGAATAGAAGTTGCTGCTGCGATTATTATTACAGATGTAATAAACTTAGGTATAGACAAGAATTCTGCCACAACACCAGTTGATGCAATTATAGCATCTACACTAACCCAAACAGCTGCCATCGTTACTACAATCCAAAATATAATTTGAGGATAACTCAAATCTTCTACCTCTTCATCGTCATCTTCTTGCTCTTCTAACTTTTTTCTATGCGCAAGAGTTTGTTTGTGTAAAAACAAAATATATCCTACATAGACAGCCACTAACAACAATCCCGTTGTAAAATTAAATTGTCCAGTATACATTGACACTCCTAAAACTACTAGTGACAACAAATAGAAAAACATGTCTCTATAAACATTTTGCTTTTGAACTTTAAGTGCTAATACGCCTTTGAACGCTAATATACTAGCCATTGGTATAAGCAATACGTTAAATATACCAGAACCTGCTATAGTAGGTACACAAACATCTGCAAACTCTTTATAAATAAGAACTGCAATCATCGCTGTAGCAAATTCAGGGAATGATGATGCAATGGCATCGAACGTAGCTCCTCTTACTGTTGAAGG